>CACXDP010000309.1 GCA_902766445.1 uncultured Coriobacteriaceae bacterium | reverse complement strand
TCCCGACGAAGGGTATGCAGCCTCCACGTGGCGATGTCGTAGCCCTCCCTGGCTGATGAGCCATCACCAAGGACGGGGTCATCCTCCAAGGCACGTGGGGCGACACCTTCCTCCGGCCTTCTGGCATCGGATTCTGGCTCTATGTCGTCAATAGGTATGAATTCGCTCACCTCGCACCTCCAAGCCTAGAGTTTAGCGCAAGCAGCGACCATGCAAAAGCCCACGAGACAGGCTTGACCGCAAAGAGCACGAGCCGACACAGAAGGGACTTACCCTCTGCGTCGGCTCCAGTGTAAAGAAACTTGCCTACGCGCTACTCCACAATACTCTCCACATAAGGCGCATCGACTCGCTCGGCGTACAGGCGGTCGTCCGCTCCCACGTCCACACGTACCGTGTCGCCCTCGCTGACCTCGCCGGCGATAATGAGATTCGCCACGTTGTCAACCACCTGACGCTGTATAAGACGCTTCAGCGGACGCGCGCCATAGACCGGGTCAAGACCATCGAACGCAAGCGACTGGATGGCCGCCGGGCTGAGCACAAGCGTGATGCGCTCCTTCTCCAGGCGCGCACGCACGTCCGCAAGCTGGATGTCCACGATGCGCTCGATGTCACCCAGACCAAGCGCATGAAATACGACCACGTCGTCGATGCGGTTCAGGAACTCAGGCTTGAAGGTATCGCGCAGCGCGTCGTTGATCTGACGCTGCACCTCGGACGGATCGGCGCTTGCGTTTGCCGCGGCAATAAACTGCGATCCGACATTGCTGGTCATAATGACGATCGTGTTTTTGAAGCTCACCACGCGTCCCTGCCCGTCCGTCAAACGCCCGTCATCGAGAACTTGCAGCAGCACGTTGAAGACATCCGGATGTGCCTTCTCCATCTCATCGAGCAGGATAACGCTATAAGGACGGCGACGCACAGCTTCGGTGAGCTGTCCACCTTCGTCATACCCAACGTATCCCGGAGGGGCACCGATGAGACGGGCTACGGCATGTTTCTCCATATACTCGCTCATGTCGATGCGCACGAGAGCACGCTCGTCGTCAAAGAGACTCTCTGCCAAGGCCTTGGCGAGCTCGGTCTTGCCGACGCCGGTAGGTCCAAGGAAGAAGAAGCTGCCAATGGGACGGTTCGGGTCGGAGAGACCTGCACGACTGCGACGCACGGCCGAAGCCACAGCACTCACTGCATCGTCCTGTCCCACCACGCGCTTGTGCAGCTCGTCCTCCAGGTGGCGAAGCTTGTCCATCTCACCCTGCATCATCTTTGACACGGGCACGCCGGTCCAGCTGCTCACGACCTCAGCGATCTCGTCGGTCGTGACCTCTTCGTTGAGGAGCTTGCCCTGGGCCTGACGCTGCTCGAGCACCGCCTCGGCCTCGTAATACT
Organism: uncultured Coriobacteriaceae bacterium; assembly: GCA_902766445.1. GTDB lineage: Bacteria > Actinomycetota > Coriobacteriia > Coriobacteriales > Atopobiaceae > RUG440. The sequence goes on along the minus strand of CACXDP010000309.1, from coordinate 5,308 downwards.
GGCGTTGGAGGCTAGGTATGGTAGAGTAGCGCAGCTCGGAAGCCCGCACCAAGTCTCCGTCACGAACCGCGCGATCGGATTCCGCAGCTGCTTCCTCAATCTGGGCCTTGAGCTCCTGAACTCGATCGATTGCGCCTCGCTCGTTCTCCCAGTCAGCCTTCATCCCCACGAGCTTCTCCTGCGTAGCGGCAATCTCCTTGCGCAGATTCTCCAGACGCTCCCGAGAGGCGGAGTCATCCTCCTTCATCAGGGCCTGCTCCTCGATCTGCATCTGCGTGAGCTTGCGATCGACTGCGTCTATCTCGGACGGCATGGAGTCGAGTTCCATTCGCAGACGGCTCGCAGCCTCATCTACGAGGTCGATGGCCTTATCGGGCAGGAATCGTTCGGAGATGTAGCGGTCGGATAGGTCCGTGGCAGCGACAAGTGCCGCATCGGTGATGCGCACACGATGGTGCTGCTCGTACTTCTCCTTGAGGCCGCGCAGGATGGAGACGGTATCCTCAACCGTAGGCTCTGCCACAAAGACCGTCTGGAAGCGACGCGCGAGCGCCTGGTCCTTCTCGATGTATTTGCGATACTCGTCTAGCGTCGTAGCACCGATGGCGTGCAGCTCACCGCGCGCGAGGGCAGGCTTCAGGATGTTTCCCGCGTCCATGGAGCCTTCGGTGGCACCTGCACCGACGATAGTGTGCAGCTCGTCGATGAAGAGAACCACTTGCCCACCGGCTTTCTGCACCTCTTTGAGCACGCTCTTGAGACGATCCTCGAACTCGCCGCGATACTTGGCACCCGCAACGAGCGCACTCATGTCGAGTTCTATGATGTCCTTGTCACGCAGGGTCGATGGCACGTCTCCTGCGACGATGCGCTCTGCAAGGCCTTCGACGATGGCAGTCTTGCCCACACCGGGCTCGCCAATGAGGACGGGGTTGTTCTTTGTCCTGCGAGAGAGCACCTGGATGGTACGGCGAATCTCCTCTACGCGTCCAATCACGGGGTCAAGCTTGCCTTGACGCGCAAGATCGGTAACGTTGCGACCATACTGCTCGAGAGCCTTGAACTGCGGCTTCGCATCCTGACTGCTCACGCGCTCGTCACCGCGCAGCTCCTCATAGACCTCCTGAACGCGCTTGGGCGTAACACCCGCGTTCTTGAGGATAGAGGAGGCTTCTGAGCGAGCACTCGCAAGTCCATACAGCATGTGCTCAGTTGTGGTATAGGCATCGCCAAGCTTGTCGGCAAATTTCTCGGCGTCGTTGATGGCTCGCATGAGGTCTTGCGTCATGCTTGTCCCCGCCGTGTCACCCGTCACCTTTGGCGCGCGATCGATGACGTTCTGTACCTGGGCGCGAATGGAACCGGAATCCGCCCCAATGCGCTCGATGATGGCAGAGATGTTGCGCTCGCCGGAGTCGAGCAGGGCGGCAAGCAGGTGGATAGGGGCCATAGCAGGTGCTTGGGCATCGGCAGCGATACCCATAGTGGTCTGCAGCGCCTCGGCTGCGGTCACTGAGAACTTGTCTGGACGCATATGCATCCCTCCTTGATGGATCGAATTGTTTATCGGTCTTACTATTCCCCCTTGAGTGAAGGAGTATACGGAAATCTAAGTCTTTGCATAGCAAGTTTATGCGTAGCGAAAGACCTGTCGCCTCTTCACATGGCGCATACCCCGCTGTTTGTCCCGTATCTCGCTCCCGTCGACGCATCTCGATGCCACCTGACCTATAATGGCAGCATGCTCGTTGTAGGCGCCATATCCAAAGGAGAGTACGTTCATGAGTGATTTTTTGACCAAGATGAAGGCAGCTGCCAAGGCGGACAAAAAGACAATCGTCCTGCCCGAGGGTGAGGATCCCCGCACCATCGAGGCAGCGGAAAAGATCGTGGCTCAAGGCATCGCCAACCTCGTGATTCTCGGCGACACCTCGACCATCAAGGTAGAGGGCGCTACCGTGATTGATCCGAAGACAGCAGAGAAGCACGAGGAGTACGCTCAGGCATTCTACGAGCTGCGCAAAAAGAAAGGTGTCACACTCGAGCAGGCACGCAAGCAACTAGATGATGCCACTTACTTCGGTACCATGATGGTGAAGCTTGGCGACGCAGACGGCCTCGTGAGCGGAGCTTGCCACTCCACGGCAAACACGCTGCGTCCAGCCCTCCAGATCCTGAAGACCGCCCCTGGCACCAAGCTCGTGAGCTCCTTCTTCATCATGTGCACACCCACGAAGTACGGCGAGGGCGGCACCGTCCTGTTCGCGGACTGCGGTCTCAACATTGCTCCCGACGCCGACCAGCTCTCCGAGATTGCCATCTCGTCTGCTGCGACATGGAAGAGCCTCATGAGTGACGAGCCTGTTGTAGCCATGCTTTCTTACTCCACAATGGGATCTGCTGGCGGCGACACGGCAGAGAAGGTCCAAGAAGCCACACGTCTCGCCAAGGAAAAGGCGCCAGATCTCGCCCTCGATGGAGACCTGCAGCTTGATGCCGCACTCGAAGCCAGCGTCGGCCTGCTCAAGGCTCCCGATTCCAAGGTGCCCGGCAATGCGAACATCTTGGTCTTCCCCGACCTCGCGGCAGGCAACATCGGCTACAAGCTCGTACAGCGCTTCGCCGGTGCAGAGGCCTACGGTCCCGTCCTTCAGGGCATCGCCAAGCCGGTCAACGACCTCTCGCGCGGCTGCTCCGCTGATGATATCGTGGGCGTCGTCGCTATCACCTGCGTGCAGGCTCAGCAGATGGCATAACTGCGACTCACGCCATATGACGTAAAGGCCCCGTGGCTCCCGCTCGGACTTGCTGGTTTGCAAACAATCACAGGATGGGAGTCACGGGGCCTTCTTTGCTCTCGGTACGCCACCCACCATATGCCAAGAAACGGCAGGTGACGAACGTGATCTGGGCCGAAGCTACAGAAGTGAGTACTATCGGAAGTTCGCCTCGGTGCTGTCCTTCAGAATGACATCGTGAGCGCCGCCCTCTACGAGCGAAGTGGCGGAGACGAGCGTTAGTTTCGCCTTTTCGCGCAGCTCAGCGAGGTCAAGCGCGCCACAGTTGCACATCGTGTGACGCACCTTGGTAAGAGACGCTTCGACACCGTCCTTGAGCGAGCCAGCGTATGGCACGTAGGAGTCCACGCCCTCGACGAAGGTGAGGCCCTTGTTTCCACCCAAGTCATAGCGCTGCCAGTTGCGGGCACGAGCCGAGCCCTCGCCCCAATACTCCTTGACATAGTTGCCATTAACGTTGAGCCTACGCGTCGGACTCTCGTCAAATCGCGCGAAGTAGCGGCCCAGCATGAGGAAGTCGGCGCCCATGGCGAGCGCCAACGTCATGTGATAGTCGTAGACGATACCGCCGTCGGAACAAACCGGCACGTAGATGCCCGTCTCCTCGAAGTAGCGGTCTCGCTCTGCGCATACGTCGATAACAGCTGACGCCTGCCCTCGACCGATGCCCTTCTGCTCGCGCGTGATGCAGATGGAGCCGCCACCGATGCCAACCTTGACGAAGTCGGCACCGCACTTGGCCAGATACCGGAAGCCCTCAGCATCCACCACGTTGCCGGCTCCTACCCTCACCGACTCGCCATAGTGCTCACGAATCCAATCAATCGTGAGTTTTTGCCACTCGGAGTAGCCCTCAGACGAGTCGATGCATAGCACGTCAGCGCCCGCCTCGACGAGCAAGGGTACGCGCTCCGCAAAGTCGCGCGTGTTGATGCCCGCACCAACCAGGTAACGCTTGTGGCGGTCGAGCAGCTCGTACGGATTCTCCTTGTGGGAGTCATAGTCCTTACGGAAGACGATGGAAACCAAGTGCCCCTCTGCATCCACAATGGGCAACGCATTGAGCTTGTGCTCCCAAATGATGTCGTTGCATTCGCTGAGCGTGCTCTCCTCGGGAGCGACGATGAGCTTCTCGAGCGGGGTCATGAAGTCGCGCACAAGCTTGTCGTCCGAATCGCGGCTTGGACGCCAGTCGCGACTGGTCACGATACCGAGCAGCTTGCCGTTGCTCGTGCCGTCATCCGTGACGGGCATGGTGTTATACCCAGTCTCCTCCTTGAGCGCCTTCACGTCGGCCAAGGTCATATCAGGCGTAAGATTTGCGGCAGAGACGACAAACCCCGCCTTTGAGGCCTTGACCTCGCGGACCATCGCCGCTTCGTCCTCAGCTGTCTGGGAACCGTAGATGAACGATATGCCACCTTGCTGAGCGAGCGCAACGGCAAGCCGCGGCCCCGAAACCGACTGCATGATGGCCGAGGTCATAGGCACATTGAGCGTGATGGCAGGTTCTTCTCCACGGCGGTATCGCACAAGCGGAGTCTGAAGCGACACGTTCTGCGGAATGTTCTGGGCTGAGGAATAGCCAGGGACGAGCAGGTACTCACTAAATGTGTGGGACTCTTCCGTAAAGAACGTTGCCATAGGAAAATGCTCCTTTCGCCGAAAAACCTTGGACAGATTGTATCAGGTCGGGAGCGGATTGACCACTAGCCCTCTGCAATCACGTCATCAAAGGTAACGGCTATGTCGTGCTTTGTGGGAACCCACTCGACCTTCATGAAGAGCGCCGCCACAGTAATCGGCACGTAGGTCAACATGAAAAACGGGAAGGTGAAGAGGTTCGTTATCACCCGCCAGCGACTACGCGCATGAATGTGCTTGCGCTCGCTGATCGTAGTGATGATACCAATGAAGAGAAATGAGAGATACATGGTGCCGATTGTCATGATTAGCGACCCAACACACATGAGCATCTCGCTCTGCGTAGCAAAGAAACCGTGGCTAAGCCATCCCATCACCAGGTAGCCACCGTTGACGAGGACCGAAAGAAGGGTGAGCAGCATGGCAGGTGCGATGGTCATAAGCATGTCGTAAGAGGCAAATCGATGATCGTGGACGATTCCACTGAACAGATTCTTGTGATATGAGAAGAACACTTGGTAGAAGCCCTTACTCCACCGCATGCGTTGAATCCAAGAAGCCTTGAAGGTCACAGGTTGCTCATCAAAGAATTCTGCCGGAGCAAAACCAATCTGAATGCCGTTGGCACAACAGAACGTGGAGAACTGGATATCCTCCGTTAGCGTGTGGAACCGCCACCCATGCATGCCGCGCACGATGGAGGCAGCCACATACCAACCGGAACCGGAGATAGCACAGCTTGTACCGAGCATCATGCGCGGGTTGTTGAGGAAACGCGCCTCACGCAAAAACCACGTGGCATAACCCGAGCTAATCCAACTGGAGTCAAAGTTCTTTGAGTTGCGATAGCTCGTGCAGACGAGATA
>CACXDP010000308.1 GCA_902766445.1 uncultured Coriobacteriaceae bacterium | reverse complement strand
GGGAGGCACGATCAGCGGCAACAAGACCGCCCAGGACTTCCTAGCTGACAGGGACACCGCCGGCAGGGGCGGCGGCGTCTACAACGCAGGCACCATGGTGATGTCCGGCGGTGTCATCAAGGAGAACATCGCGTACGTCAGCACCCTGGACGGCAAGTATGTCGGCCATGGGGGCGGCATCTTCAACGAGGTTGGTGCGACACTCACCATCACGGGCGGCGAGATCAGCGGAAACGTCGCGGAAGAACGCGGCGCGGGCATCGAGAACCTCGGCACGCTGTACCTCTACGGCGGCAGGATCGTCAACAACAAGACGAGTCAAGAAAGCTACTACAACGACAAGCGCGGCGACACCAAGAGCAGGGCCCTCTACGGCGGCATCGCGCAGTTCGGCACCATGTACGTGCACGGCTCGCCCGTCGTGGAGGGCAACACCGGCAAGGGGGCAGACAACATCTGGCTTCCCAAGGGCAAGCTGCTCCTCGTCGACGGGCCGCTCGGGGACGGCGCGCACCTCGACGTGACCCTGGAGGGCAAGAAGGGCGTCGTCACCAAGGGCTACAGCGACGACAACGCCGACGCGGACCCGTCCCGCTTCCTCACCTCGGCCGGCTACGCTGCCATCCTGAACGGTGACGGCGAGGCGGAGTTGGTGGATGCGCCCGTCTTCCGCACACACTCGCTGCTGCTTGACGGCGCGATAGGTGTGCGCTTCTTCATGGAATTGCCCAAGCTTAAGGGCGTCGACTGGACACAGAGCTCGATGGAGTTCGCGGTGAGCGGCAGGGGCGCGAAGACGACGGTCGACCCGTTCGACCCGGAGGACACCAACGCGGCGGGGACGTACTACGCCTTCACCTGCTACGTGAGCTCGATCCAGATGGCCGACACCATCACGGCGACCTTCCACTATGTGGACGGCGGTAAGGAGAGGAGCATTTCGCAGGATTATTCCATCGCGCAGTACGTGACGGACTTCGAGAAGGTCGCATCGAGCTTCGACGAGGAGACGGTCAACCTGGTCCACGCCATGGCCGACTACGGCCACTACGTGCAGCCGCACCTCTCGAATGTGAATAGCTGGAAGATCGGCACCGACTACGCAGAGATGCCCTCGGTTACCACCTTCACGCCGGAGATGGTCGAAGAGGCCCGCGAAAGGGTGGAAGAATACGACATCAGCTCCGAACTGCCCGAGGGCGGGGAGATTGAGCGGGTTGGCATGGGCCTCAACCTCACGTCGAGTACGGACGCATACATTTCACTCACGCTGAGGAAAGGTGCCAGCATCTCATCTGCCAAACTTGCCGACGGGACCGACCTGCAGACATGGAAGGCTCCAAACGGGAACATAAGGGTTACCATACCGGGGATCATGGCGCATCACCTGGCCGACATGTTTGACATCACGATTGAGACGTCGGGTGGGACGACGGCAAAGGTGCGCGTCGCGGCTGTCACATTCGCCCGGGCCGTCCTAGAGGCGGATAAGTATCGGGACAACGAGGCTGCGCAATACATGGCTACCTGCCTCTGGCGCTACTGGGAGGCAGCGGACTCGTACATGAAGGCGCATCCGGAACAGTGAAGCTTTAGCATTGTAAGGCGTTTCGATGACAAGGAGGAGTATCGGCATGGAAGAGTACAAGGAGCTGACAATCGAGGTCGTAGGCTTTGATGAGGAGGATGTAATTACGAGTAGTTGTACGATTTTTTGCGATGGCGATGGGTGCGCCATGGAATAAGATGGGTCTACGAGCGGGTAGCATTGCGCCCGGACTCATGGATTTGCATATAAGGTGATAAGTGCGGCATAATACGGTTGTACCGGCTAGCGGAAAGGTGAAGACCATGAAGACCAAGAACGATGACGTGTTGGAAGAGCAAAAGAGCGACGAGGGTGAGAAGAGGGATGACGTCAAGCTCGACCTGTCCGCAATTGAGGGACTTGCGGGTGGTGACAAGCCCATCGAGCTCCCCGAGATTTGATTGCGCGAGGGCTGAGAGATGACGAGGAAAGTTGTTGCCTGCGTGCTTGCCCTGGCTCTGGGACTCTGCGCGTGGGTACCCTCCGTCGCAATAGCGGAAGCCAACGTCGAGCATGATACTCAGACCGAAGTGCTGGACATGGTCGTGCAGGGCGACTCGGACACGAGCGATGGTTCCGGCGGGTCGGGCTCGGCCTCCGGTACGCAGACCACTACCACTACCACTACCTCAAGCGCACCATCGTCGAAGGTGAGCAGCGCGTCCGGCAGCGGGACGAAGACGCCCCAGACGGCCGACGGCACGTCGGCGATCGTGCCGGTCGCCCTCGCAGGGGCGGCACTCGCCGCCATCTGTGTTGGCAAGGCCGTGCGCGAGTAGCATTTGGTTGATAGGTGAATCGGGGGACAGTCCCCCGATTCCCTTGACATGGAAGCTTCGGAGGGCAGGGAGCGAACATGGAGACGAGGGACGGGTCAGGGAAGCGCGCAATCGTCATCGTCGTCGTTGTGGTCGTTGCGCTAGCGGCCTTCATTGTGTGGTATGTCCTGTCCAGATCTAAGCCCAGTACGGACGAGCCGGAGCCAGTGACGACGGAGAGCACCTACCAAGGCCCCATGACCTTTGAGCTACCAGAAATATAAATCATGCCGTTGGGGATATCCCAACGGCTTTTTTCGTGTGACGGGCATGGCACACACCCAAGGGGTGAGAGTCTCCGGCGCGCCCGGCAGCGGGAAGCTCGTAGCCGATGGCAAGGGTGTCCGTTGCGAGGCGGAATCCGAAGGAAGGCGGGGGCGAAACCTTGACCCGAGGAACACGAACCGCATAAGGCGGGTGCAGGGGGGTGAGACTGCGGAACAAGTCGAAGCCCGATATTTGCACGGAGCCTGCGGACGTAAATGCGGCGGGCACATGAGGCGGAGGGGGTGTGCCTTACCCCGGGAGGCCTCACGGGCGGGAAGGGAGCGAAAAGGGTCCGGCTGACCCTTCGTGGGCGTATAAGTGGGATACGGTTTGGCCGAATGCGGTCGCACGCTAGCAATCAACAAGTCACGGACATACCGAATTGCTGCCGTGTACGAGGAGGTGATCGTTATGGAGTTTCAAGACTTAATCTCGCAACTGGTATCTCGATTTGCAGATACCATATCTGACGCCGACGATGATAAAAAGGAAATGATAGACAAATTTCGACAATACCTAGAGACGGAGTTGAACGAGTTACAAGCAAATCCTGTAATAGGTTCAAGTAATTTTCTTATGAAAATGGGGCTAAGGAGTAAAGCAAGAAATGTAATAAAATTGAAATTAAATGCAAAAAAAAGACTACTTAATGTTAGAGACGAAAATCTAGAAAAATTAAGAAACCTTTCATTAAAATTATTCGAGCTTGCTAAAAAAACACTACTTAAAGGTGATAGACTTTCACCTAGTATGAAATTAGATGATATAAGCCACATAACAGTTGATTTATGTAAATTTAGAGATTCTGTAAAAGATTATAATTTGGAAGAAGCACACAAAGAATGTTCAAGAGCTGGTTTTGATTTGAACCTTATCTATGTGCCAGGTGCAACTATGGCTTCGAACAGAATTATTGCGTGGTTTAATCAACTACCACCAGAAACAAAAGAAAACATTCACCAGAATAGAGTTAAATGTATGGAGAAATATGGAGATGAAGTAGAAAAAAGTAATACAAAGACACCAGAAGAGAGAGAAAAGGACATTATGGAAAATATTAGAAAATATAGAGCTAAACTTAGAGAGGTGGAACGACAGCGGTAGCGGGTAAGCGTTTTGGCGTCGAGCATCTTCTAGCGAGAGCTGCACTGGACACGGACGGTGAAACTACAGCGGTCTGCACTGCCTCTCAGGGCACAGACCGTTGTAGTTTCGCTCATTGAGACCCAGCTTGAAACTGCTGAGGGCGATTGACCATCGGCGCGTATCGCGCAGAGTCCATGTCAAAGCGCGGGTGTGACAACGAGGCCAACTCATACGAAGTAAGTCAGGCAAAGGAGAGCGTATGTCGGCATGAATGCCGAGAACTCGAGGTTGATGAGGTCGGCAGGCATACGACGCAGCCATTTGTCGCGTGCCGGATAGGCGATCCAGGCAACAAGCGTGGCGGCAGCTGTGTAGACAAGCGAGTTCTGCAGACAGATTTGTCCCTGGAAGTTGAAGGGCATGTCACGGTAGTCCCAGAGCTCGTAGTTACGATTCGCCACCATGCCGGTGAGGTAGTCGATAGAGGTGCAGACAACCTGGTTGGCCAGGAAGCTCACCGCAAGTGCGGGGGCTATGCGACCTTCGAAGCGTTTCAGAAGCACCTCGTGCAGGGGAGAAAGCACGCCTGCGATGAGGAGCCCTGCAATGCCCTCGGCGGGGAAGGGATGCAGCCACCAGTCCCATAGCATGGTGTTCGAGCGATCGTAGTCGCCACCTACGACGCCGAGGCGAATGAGCTGGCAGAAAGCCATTTCGAGCCAGTGACCCACCAGCGTATAGACGGCAAAGAGGGATGTGGCGTTGCGCACGCGCTCGCCGATGGTGAAGGGCAGGCTCGAATCTCGTGGCATCAGGTTCATCGGCTGGTCAAGCGCATTTTGGGCGGCGGGGGAGTATGCAACCGTCAGCGCTCCGATGACACTGGGAAGGACGTCGGCAATCGAGTTGATAACCTTATCACGCCGAGTTTGTTCTTCTTGCTGAGATGCTTCATCTGAGGGGCTCTGTTCCACCTGAGGGCTTTGTTTCGGCTGAAAGACGTCTGACGCCACAGTAAGCCCCGCAGTGACTGCGGCCGTGGCGACCGAGATGGGCAGCGCCAGTCGCTTGTGCGCGTATAGGAGCCAAAGCGTCGCTCCGGACCCTGCGACCTGCACGAGGTCGCGTGCCATTCTCAAGTCATAGCGGTAATCCTCGGCACGACGGCGTGCCGCCTCCTGCAGACGGTCAATGATAGCCTGTCCATGGGCAACCGCCGCATCAAACACTCCTTCAAATACTGCCATGTGTCACCCCTTCGAAATCACAGGTTTAGGATCGAAAAGCGATCCTCGGGCTTCGGATCCAATGCTTCCTCGCTTGCCAGGCGCCCATCGATGAAGGTCCGCGGGTTCTCCATCTCCTCCTGAACGAGGCGGCGGAACTCCCGCACTTGTTCGCTCGTGCCCTGTGCCTCGCAGAGAACCGAACCGTCCTCCATGTTGCGCACCCAACCCGTCACACCCGCCTCGCGGGCGCAATACTCCACCGTGAAGCGAAAACCAACCGCCTGCACCCTGCCCGTGTACGTGAGCCTGCGGCGGATGGCCCCGGTGGGTATGCTGGGTTGTGGTTTGGGCTTACGCCGCCAAGGCCAATTCATGGATGCTCCTCTCCACGTGTACGACAGTAGCGTAACATGAAATGAGGCTGCGCATTCGCACAAGACGGACTGGAGGTCGATATGAAGAGATGCCGGTTATGGTGGTTGGCGTGCGCGATAGCGTTGGGTCTTTCGATTGCGGCGTGTGGATACGCCGACGATTTGAGCGATGGAGTAGGCTCTGTTGTGTTTGCTTCCGAAGCGTCGAGTGGTTCGGAAACCGTGACGGATACCACCGCGCCGGCCCGCGTTCATTACAAAGCTACAAAGATTGGCAGTTTCAAAGGTGATGCCAACGGGTTGCGTGAGGTCGGTGGCATGCCGATGCGCGTGAAGGACAACAAGAGATACGCTGTGGGATTGGATGGCTCCACTATCCTTAGCGAGCCGTTGGACGGTGCTGAATACTTGGGTGGCGACGTGTTTGCTGTGCGGACGGAGCAGACTGGCCCAAACTGCATCAAAATCGTGAGCCTTTCCAAGGGGCTACTTGCGCGCAAGGAGTTCGCGTGCACGGCGCTAGCTTTGTCATACAACTACGAAAGACGATTTGCTGTTGTCTACGTTGCTGCGGAGGAGACAAAGGACGAGAGCAAGGCTTTGGTTTTTGAACACGAATATGGAAACGGTTTCTTGTACGACCGATACTCATATAATGCCAAAAAGATGTACCGAGGCAAAATGAAGGTCTTCGACATTCAGGCGGGAGCTTTCGTGGATGGAGTTGAGACAACTAACCCAGATTCGAGTTTTTGGGATTTGGGGGACTCCATAATTGTGATTGAGGATGGAGTCTCAACTTTGTACGATCCTTCGGGAAAGAAGCTATGGCACGGGGCGGGATATGCTGACCCTGGAGCTCGCAGCTTTTGCGCGCAGACTAATAGGACGTACTCGATTCGTGACTCTTCCGGCAAGGTCCGTTTCTCTTCAGAAGATGGTATCTCATCCATTCGGGGAGTAAATAACGTTTATATTAAATATGAGAATAATGCAAATGAAGTAATAGATATGGATGGACAGACGGTATTGCCGTTGGGAGACTCCCTGTGTACGGTTGAGGCCGAGGGCTTGTTTTCGCTGATGGCGAGTCATGATACGCAAGGTACCAGCTGTCGCACCGTTGATTCTTCTGGGAAGACAATTGCCCAAGGCGAAATCGAGGCACTTTCGATTCCTGGTTACGTGATGATACGCGATACAAAGAAAGACTCAAGCACGTTGTACTCGGGAGGCGAAGCTCTTGTATCAGGCTTAGACGACTATAATTCAAAAGATCTCGTGCTTACCGACAAAGACGGCAACTATTATGTGTTTAACGACCGCAAGTATTCGCTTTGGCTGGGAGATGCTCATGTCCTCGACGTGGCGTTGGTGAGTGGTCGGCACAATGCCCAGACGATGTATGGCGTGTATGACCTGTTTACGGGCGAGGCGATAACGCCCACCACATATGACAAAATCCTTGATGCAGGTGACCAAGTCTTGGCGCATTCGGCCGATGACGGTGCATGGGATGTGTACTCTGTGGAACGTGTTCCCGTTAAGACGAAGAAGTAACGTGCGTCCTGCGTGGGCTTGACTTGTGAGAATGCGGTTGGCAACCGCAACGAAACAATAACGCCTTAGAATCGCACGATGTGTGCGCCTGGTGCGCATGATGTGGGGAGCACAGGCTCCAAGATGCACTATCCAGAAAGGCAAGCGATGAAGAAACCTCAGGACATCCTCACGATGCCGCATGAGGAGCTGGAGGCAATCCAGCTCGAAGGCATCAAGAAGACCGTCATACAGTGTTATGAGAACGTGCCGTTCTATCATGATATCTTTGATGAGGCGGGCTTCGATCCCTACGCCGTGGAGACGCTTGACGACATTGCCAAGGCCCCCTTTACCACCAAGCAGGATCTGCGCGACCACTACCCGTATCAGATGTTCGCAGTTCCGATGGATGACGTTCGCGAGATTCACATGTCGAGTGGCACCACTGGCATCGCCACGGTGGGAGGCTACACCGAGCACGACCTTGACATCTGGGGCGACTGCTTCGCCCGCGGCATCTGGTATGCCGACGGTGGCCCAAAAGACGTCGCGCACATCTGCTATGGCTACGGTCTCTTCACTGGTGGTCTGGGCGCGCATCACGGCAGCGTTAAGGCCGGCTGCACCACCATCCCGATGAGTGCTGGCAACACCGAGCGTCAGATTCGCGTCCTGCGCGAGATGGGTTCGACCATTCTCATGTGCACGCCGAGCTACGCGATGCACAT
>CACXDP010000307.1 GCA_902766445.1 uncultured Coriobacteriaceae bacterium | reverse complement strand
CGAGAGGGCGACGATCTCAATCATGGTCAGTTCGAGTTCCGCAGAGTTCATGGCAATCCCCTTCCGTTGCATAATCGCAGGTAGATACCCCAACTTAGCAGAATGTTAACGTTAACATTCTGTGTGATGTTTACGTTAACATTTTTTTTCACATGCACTGCCCGTCCACCGTGAACGGCACGGATAATCTGGCAAACGGCGAGACCGGACGTCGCTCATGCCCGGGCGAGAGACGCGTTCGCCCGACTTACACGAGCCGTCCCCCATACGACCGTGATAATTGGGTTACCATTGTGAGAAGAGGAAAGGGCTCGTATCATATGGCGCGGAAACAAAATACCAGTGTGTCGATTGCCGATGTTGCAAAGGTTGCTGGCGTCTCTGCGCAAACGGTCTCACGGGTGGCAAATGGCTCCGAAGCCGTACGTCCCGCTACAAAGAAGCGCGTCTTGGCCGCCATGGACCAGCTGGGCTACCGCCCGAGTTTCGCGGCACGCAGCCTGAGGGCAGGCAGATACCACATCGTGGGTCTTGCGATGCCGAGCAACATCTCCGCCACGGGAAGACGGATTCAGTTCGAGAACATAGCGACCGCGGCAGCGGACCACCAGTATGCCCTCACGCTCGTACAGATCAACGAGAACGAGCTGTCTCTTACCGAGGCGTCAAGGCGTATGGAATCGCTCCCCGTCGACGGCCAGATTCTTGGCCTTGGGATGGAGCCCTACGACTTCGAGTCGTTCGTCCCTCCCTCATCAATCCCCACAGTGATTATCAGCCCGAAGCCGCATCCGCTCTGTGCCACCGTGAGCAACGATCAAGTGGGATGCGCCATTGATGTCGTCAACTATCTCGTGGACAAAGGCCACCAGGAAATCCGCTTTGCGGGAGGCAGGCGCGAGGCGCCTGCGAACATCGGTCGGTACAAAGGATGGCTGCAGGTCATGCACGACAAGGGCCTTTCGCCCCAAGAACCCCTCTTTGGCGACTGGACCGCAGACAGCGGGTACCGCATGGGAACCATCCTTGCGCGCGACAAGTCCTGCACCGCCATCTTCGTGGCAAACGACACCATGGCCGTTGGCGTCATCTACGCCCTGCGCGAGGCAGGCATACGCGTGCCCGAGGACGTGAGTGTCATTGGTGTCGACGACTCGATGGTGGGTGTTATCCCTCGCCTCGAGCTGAGTTCGTATCGCTTTAACGACGAGCGCGTGGGTTCGGTCGCGTTTGACCTCGCAACCAACCCTCCAGCGGAGGATCTGGAGATGCCCCATATTCTGGTGCCCGGCACGCTCGTCGAGCGCTCCACCGTTGTCCCACCACGGTAAGTGGCATAATGCGTGTGATTGCACCAGACGAAGAAACGAAGCGTGCTATGAGGATTGACGAGTTCGCAAGCGAGACGGCGCGCATCGAGCAGTGGTACCAGAGTATGGCGGACGCATATGGCCTTTCGGTGAGCAGTTTCCCGCAGCTGAGTGAAGAAGAAGCGGCTGAGGCGCGCTACGACGCCTATCTCGAACGAGAGCGAGAGCGGGGTATCAATGTCGCTTAGGCTTCCCGCCCCCAATCCTCCCACCATCTTTGTGGATACCAACGTCTGGCTTGACTACTTTATTCCCCATCGCCTTCGCCGCGAGGATGCGGTTCTGCTCCTAGAGACCGCACGCGCCTTGGATGTTCCCCTCGCGTATGCCTCGCAATCCATTCTGGACGTGTACTATCGCGTGCAGGACGAGTGCAAGCGATGGTGGAGGCAGAGTTCCAAGCTCACAGAGGATGTTGCCCGAGCTATCAAAGCGCAGGCATGGGACTTCGTCAATGTGATGCAGGCATATGGGACGGCGGTTCCCGTTGATGCGTCGGACGTCTACGAAGCGTGTCGGCTACGCGAACTGCACAATGACTTGGAGGACAACCTTATCCTCGCCGCATGTCAGAGGGCAAAGGCGAGCTTTCTGGTCACCAATGACAAGACACTGCTTGCGCATGCCACGACCTGTGCCAAGATCCCGCGTGACATGGTAAGACTTATGCACACGTGGACGTAGTGCAGATTAGGAACCGCTCATCTTCGTGATTGTCTGTCAACAAGATGATGCCCCAGCGCCGAGGGGGGTTGCCCGCCAGCAAGCAAGGGCAAGTTGGCCTTGGCACAGTCGCGGATGCGGCTCAGAGCGTCTCTTCCCAGAGGACCTTACCATCGATAGTGACGCGCTTGAGTCCGGGTTCCTTCTTTTGGTTGAAGTTGAACGAGAGCATGTAACCGACGTCGAGTCCGAAGTGCTCGAGGTAGCCCTTGAGCTGCTCCTCGCCTTCCTCGTGACGGCTCTGACCGCGCCATACCTTCAGCTCTATCACGAACCGCTCTCCCGCATAGTCGACGATGACGTCGGTGCGCGTTCGGTCTCGGGTCTGCGCCTCTATGTAGTAGTTGCCCGTCCCGTTGATGATGGGCTTGAGGTAGAGCAGGAAGAGCTCGCGACCGTCCTTCTCGGGAAAGCGTTCTGTGAGCGGGCCGAAAACCTCGGTGTAGGTCTGGCGGAATCCCTCGAGGATCTCTCGCATATCGAGGTGGCCACTCCTGACGAAGCGGCTGCGACCGAGTTCTCCGCCTTCGTAGACGTCGCTGCCCGCGAGCTTGTCCTCCAGGATGAAGAGGTCGTAGAGCAGTGTCTCAAAGATGCGGTTTGCGACCGTGACCTGATTGCCCTGCCCCCTTGCAACGAATCCGTACATCTCGAGCTGCGCGATGTCGTCCTGCAGCGTGGAGTAGGGGAGTCTCTCGCCCTCCATGAGGACTCTTCGCAGCGTGGCCTTGAGCTGGGGATAGGCCTCGAGCTTACCCGTGAGCGATTCAAAGAGTGTGTTGCGTTCCGAGAGAATCTGCCTTATGGCAGCGTCCACGCCCTTGCGGTTCCACGGCAGTCCGTCCCTGTCGACGAGCTGGCACACGCGGCTCACGAGGAACGGGTAGCCGCTGGTCCAGGCGACGACCTCGTGCGCAACGGCGGCAACGTCCATGCCGGTGGTGTGTTCTGCCTCGTAGCCCGCGAGCATCCCGGCCACGTCCGTCTCGTCGAAAGACATACGTACGTTGAAGTCGGCTGCGATGTTCCAGGGACTGTTGACCTTGTGCTGGTCCTCCGGACGAGTTTTTGCCTTGAGGTGTCTGACATCGGTGACGCCAGCGAGGACGACGGATTGAAATGCGGGGTAAGAGGAATCTTCCTCGTGACGCAGGTATTGGAGGCGCAGTTGCGCGAGGAAGTCAAGAAAGACCTGGTTGTTGGTCGCGCTGTCGACCTCGTCGATGAGGAGGACTATGGGATGCGAATTCTCCGCACACCACGTCTCGAGCGCGAAGAAGAGGTCATTGAGCGCGAGGTTCTCAGCGCTTTCCCTCGCGAGAGCAGTGACTTCGGCAGCGGTACTTGGTGGCAGGGCGGGTATGTCTGGCGCGCGCAGAACCATGCGGCAAATTGCACGAACAAAGTGTCCCTCCGTGTGGAAGCTCGCGTGGCTGAGAGCTTGGAAATCGAGACTCGCAACAGCAAAGACCCCTGAGAGTGCGCGTCTTAGCGCCGCGAGCAGCGTGGTCTTGCCGAACTGCCGTGCGCGGTTGATGCAGAAGTAGTCGCCGCGCTCGATCATGGCCCGCACCTGTGCCACGCGATCCGAGATGTCTACCATATAGTGCCTTTCTGGCATACACAGACCGGTCGTGTTGAACTCTCTCACGGTGTCTCCCTTCCAGCGCCTCCCTCCATCATACCTGACGTGCGGGGATTGGGCGCGTGATCTGGTGTTGCATCCGTGCGATGCAGGGAGTTGTGGCTTCAGCCACGAAAGACGTGGCTAGGCGCGCACGGATGGCTGCGAGAGAGCGGCGAAACTGCTTGCCCCGCACGGATGACCTCCAGAAGTCAGCCCTCGCGGGGCATATGAGTCGTGCGTGGGTGGCAAAGAGAGCCATTTTCAGGTATTCCGACGTTTCGGATGGTCAGAAGTGCGCTTATTGTACGACGAAATTGGAGTTTGCCGAGTATGGCCCTGGGAATGCGCAGGAATTTGGGCCGCAGGGGCCCTCTGTACTTGCCATATCCCGAATTCGTCGTACAATAAGCGCATTTTCAGCCACTGGGCTGCCATTTTGACTGCGCGTCGCTGCAGAGCGTTGGGGGCGTTGATTCGCTCGTGGGGTCTAGCGTGCCAACACGGCGGGCGCCTTCGCTGGTTGCTCTTCGCTCGAGGCTCTTGACCTATCCTCCTGGGACATCTCAGGCATAGCGAATGCGGCGGCGATCGACGGCCTTCTCGACGGTTGCGACGTGCTCGAGGAAGTCAGGCTCTGCCAGGGCTTCGAGGCGCAGTGGCTTGGCGTTGCCCTTCCTGCGGCGACGACGTGACGAGGGACGCGGCGGCCTCGATCTGGCGCTACAGCGCCGCGGCCGACGCATACAGGGCAAAGCACGGATAAGAGACGCGGAGGCGGACGTTTGCGAGGAGTGTTGGTAACAAACGTCCGCCCAGTAGCCGAGACGAAACCCCTTCCCTGGGTCGGGCGATTGACGGTGCGCTCTTTATTGTGGACTCTCCTTCAGACAGAAGCACGACAAGATAAAAAAGTAACAAACCGGGCTACGAACAGAATTCTTTAAATCTACAAACTGTGGAACGTGGTATTGTTGCCGTGGTGGTGCAGACGCGCAAGGTAAGGCATGCCTCATACACTGCAAAAGCAGTCATCGCAAGCCTGACGACGTCCTGTGTCCCACAAGCATAGACCGGTTATTTCTTGCAGGCGGGGAGGTGCGAGCATGTCCGCATCCCACAATCGAAAACGCATCTTAACGGCAGCCATAGCCATCGCTTTGGTGCTTTTGGTGGGAGGGCCGATAACAGCCTGGTCGCTTGGGGCGGTCGGTCAGTTGAACTCCAGTCAGCTGGCAGCGCAGGCAAGCGGTCCCGACGTGAGCAAGCTCACAGGCAAGAACTGGATGAGCGCCATACCCGACCAGCGCTACCTCTACGAGATCAATATCCCCGGCACGCATGACTCCAGCATGAAGAACTCAATGGCTCGCAAATGGTACATGCACATGTCTGCTTTCTACGTATACGCAGAGACGCAGCATCTGTATCTCAATGAGCAGCTTGATGCGGGCGTCAGGCTCTTTGACCTGCGGTTCACGGATGGTCAGTATCTTCCTGATGATATTAAACCGGGTGACTCCGATGATAAGGCCTATAACTGCCATGGCGATCCAACCGCAGCGGTCGACTGTCTCTTCCTTGCGCGCGACAAGAATAAGGTCCAATACAACTCACGCTCGACTCTCGAGCTAATGTGCAAGTTCTTGAAGGAGCATCCGTCCGAGACCCTTATCGTGTCTATGGATTACGAATCGGGCTCAAATGCAGAATCGACCATGAAACGCCTGCGCAAATGCGTCGACTCCTTCGCTGCTCAGAAAAACCCCCAGACGAACAAGTCGTATATCTACACGCAGGGCGACAACAAGATTATCACGACGATGCCCATGCTCAAGGACGTGCGTGGGCAGATTGTGATACTCAGTGGCAGAACCGACCTGCTGGGTTATGGCATGCAAGTCAAGCTCGAAAACACGAACGCGACCACCACCATCGCTGGAACGCCGTTTGCCTATGAGAACCACTATGAGGTTAGGATTCATGAGAAGAGGAACATCGTCAAAGTCTTCTTCAACGGTGGATCATACCACGAGGTCACCTCAGCCAAGAACATCCTGGATCTCCCAAAGAACCTCAACACCCGCGTCGAGCATGGCAATTATGTGTACACGACTTCCAACAGACCACCTTTTGTTAATCTCATCTATTGCTCGCCAGGTGACGTCGCTGAGCAGGTTAACCCCATCCTCTACAAAAGGAGCAAGGCCATCTTCAAGACGGTCGGTCGGTACTACGGGTGGGTCTGCTCTGACTATGTGAAAGAAAATGACGTCAAGACGCTGTGGAAGACAAACTTCCCCGATGACTTGGAGTATGTGACCTACACTCTCAAGTATGGGAGTTTACACGTCCCCGATAGGTCGTTCTCCGTGATGAAGGGCAGCACGATCACGCTCCCTACTGTCAAGGAGTGCTATGACCTTGGCGCATACTCAGACCGTGGTCTTAAGGGGTGGCTGGTCAACGGCAGCAAGACCCTCAAGCCCGGCGATACGCTTGTCGTCAACGATACGACTACCATCGAGGCGCAGTGGGGCATGACCTGGGAGGACTTGCAGGGCCTCATTCACGAACACTCTCGCAGAAACGACGCGTCACCCATAAGGTTGACTGCTGACGTCACCTCGGGGGAGACTTCTGCCGCACTCAAGATTCCCTCTGACTCTAACATAACGATCGACCTGAATGGGCACAACCTTAAGCGTAGTATCTTTGGCAAGGGAGAGGTCTTCTCCCTGTCGAGCGGCGCACATCTGACCATAGCGGGAAAGGGTCGTGTGACGGGCGGAAGCGCGAGCAAGAGCAACCACGGCATGATAGGCATTTATTCCGGTTCCTCGCTGACCCTTAAAGACGAGGTCGAGATACGTGACAATAGGGCTTTGCTGGGTGGTGCCGTTGGCGTCTATGCCGGTGGTACGCTCAACGTGCAGGACTCTGTGAAGATTCAGAACAACTGGAACGACGGGCAAAGCCGCCCGGGAGATGTGTACCTCGCACAGGGCTCTGTAATCAAGATTACAGGCAAGCTGAGCGATTCCGCGAGAATCGGCGTCGTTAGCGATACGATGCCCATAGAGGGTTACCCCGTACCCGTCTCGCAGTTCCTTCCGGAAAAGGGCAGTACCAGCAACTTCTTTAGCAGTGACGAGCGCTATCAGATTGCGTCCTATTCAGGTGAGGCCCACCTCTTTGACAGCCTTACGGCGACGTTTGACACCTTGGGCGGTACCAGCGTGGACAAGCAATATGTCAAGACCAACGATAAAGTACGCAAGCCGGCAGACCCACAGCGCGATCACTCCGTCTTTAAGGGCTGGTACACCAGCGCGGATGGCGGCGAGGAATTTGACTTTGACAAACCGATACGATCAAGCCTCACTCTCTACGCGCGTTGGGAGCCCGGTGCCCAAATCATCAACTTCTACAGCGCGGGTGGCACCGATGTCCCCTCGCAGACCGTTTCATATGGGAGTCTGGCTACCAAGCCTGTCGATCCCACGCGCGAGGGCTACACCTTCACGGGCTGGAAGTACATAGTCACTGATCCTGTTGCACGAGGTCTCCATGTCTATAACTTTGACCAACCTGTGACGCACGACTGGAACCTAACCGCGTTTTGGGAGCCCATAACTTGTACGGTCACCTTCGAAGGCCGTGGCGGTAGCGAGACAGAGAGCCAGACCGTAGGGTACGGTAAGCAGGCCACCATGCCCGATAATCCAACACGCGAAGGTTACGCCTTTACGAATTGGACCCTTGAAGACGGTACGGCGTTTGACTTTGGTCGGGCATTGCGCGAGGACGTGACCCTGTACGCCAACTGGTTACCAACGCAACGTACGGTGACTTTCGATAGCGAGGGAGGCAGCAGCGTGAGCGCCCAGCGTGTGACGTACGACACGCCGGTAGCCGCACCTCGGGCCCCATATCGAGCAGGCTACGAGTTTGTGGACTGGCGTGAAGAGATGGTTCCGCAGGTCCCCTATGACTTCTCCTTAAACGTTACCTCAGACCTGAACCTCCATGCCACCTGGCGTCCGATTTCCTATACGGTGTCCTTTGATGCCCGTGGAGGCAGCGAGGTGGCACCACAGATCGTAGAGTATGGCCAGAAGGCAACCAGGCCCGCAGAGGATCCCACGCGCGAGGGCTATGCCTTCACGGGATGGGTGTATTTGCCAGCTCAGGATCCATACATCAAACGTAGCCCCAAACCCTACTCCTTCGACAGCCCTGTAACCAGCAGCATGACGCTGTTTGCATCTTGGGCTCCGATTAGTTGCACCGTCAGCTTTGACAGCCGTGGTGGCAGTGAGGTCGAGGCGCAGACTGTTGTTTATGGAGCTACGGCTGTACAGCCTGCTGCCCCGTCGAAGGAAGGTTTCTTCTTTGCGGGATGGTTCGCAGACGAGGCATGCACCATCACGTATGGTTTTGATGCGCCTGTATGCGAGAGCATGACCCTGTACGCCGGTTGGAACGAGGACCCCGTAGATTCCGCGAAGTTGGTGATTGTCTTTGATTCCGCGGGAGGTACTCCGGTTGACCATCAGGTTCTTGAGGTGGGGCAAACCGTTGTCGAACCGCCGTCCCCCACGAGATACGGGTACGAGTTTGGCGGATGGTTCGTGGACGGGGATTCCAGCCAGCCCTACGACTTTGGTACGCGCTTGGCAGGAGACTTGCTGCTCAAAGCCCAGTGGACGCCGATTATCTGCACTGTCAGCTTTGACGCTATGGGCGGCAGCGGTGCCCCCGAGCCCCAACGTGTTCCCTTTGCTACGTTGGCCAGTGCTCCCTCAGACCCCACGCGCGAAGGGTACGATTTTGCTGGATGGTATGCAGAGGATCCCGATGCCATGAGCGACGAGGATGCCGCACGGTACCGGAATGACCCAGGCCTGAGTCGCGATTACTGGATAACAGACGATAATCACCTGCGCTATTATTTCGACTTCGAATATACCCTCATAAGGGGAGACCAGACCCTGTATGCCCGGTGGACCCCTCAGACGCACGCCGTAACCTTTGACGCTTGTGGTGGTTCGGGCGTCGAGGTGCAGGGAGGCATCGCGCACGGTACCGCAGCGTCAGAACCTGCCGACCCCACACGCGAGCACTACTCGTTCAACGGTTGGTTTACGGATGCCGAGTGCAACAACCCCTATGACTTTGATCAGCCTCTGAGCGCGGACCTCACGCTCTATGCTGGTTGGGTGCCCCAAGTCTATGAGGTTCTCTTTGTTCCCGGTAACGATGACGAATGCCAGGTGCGCAACGTGGCCTTTGGTTCTGCGGCGACCAAGCCGGATGACCCCAAGCGCCAAGGCTATCACTTTGACGGATGGTTTGTTGATGGCGATACCGACAAGCCGTATGACTTCTCTGCGGTCGTGCAAGATAGCCTAGTCATCATGGGATGCTGGACGCCCGAGAGTTACACCGTCACCTTTGATGTGGATGATGGGACGCCCGAGCCTGCCATGCAACAGGTGAGTGCTGGTAATCTGGTGGAGCAGCCCAGCGACCCCACCAAGAGCGGACAGCAGTTCATGGGATGGTACGTGATAGTTGCCGACAACCTTTCAGACGAGGACATCGATGCCATTGCCGACGATATCGTAGCGTACGATCAGATGTGGATTGAAGGGCGCACGCTGCTGACACCTTATGACTTTACGCAGCCCGTTGATGGGCCTCTGAACCTACGTGCGCGCTGGCAAGCCGATGCGCATACCGTCACATTCCAGACAAACGGCGGCACGGACATCGCTCCTGAGCGTGGCATCGCACACGGCGAGCTTGCCCACAAGCCTGCCAATCCCACCCAAGCGGGACGTGAGTTCGTGGATTGGTACGTCGATGCGGCATGCACGCGTCCCTACTACTTCACGGAGCCCGTACAGAACGACCTTACGCTCTATGCCGGATGGCGGGAGAAGACCTATACCGTCACCTTCATTCGCTATGGCGGCACTGATATCGAGCAACAGACCATATCCCACGGCAAGCAGGCCACCATGCCAAGAAAGCCGACAATGCAAGGATATGAGTTTGTTTGGTGGTACGAAGACGAAAACGACGCAGTGATGCCCCAAGGCGGGCTCGTTGCCCAGGCAGACGAGGCAGAGCAGGAGTATAACTTCAGCGCGCCTGTCACCAGCGATCTGGTGCTTGTGGCGAAGTGGGATGCCGATGATTGCACGGTGTCGTTTGATGCCGGTGGTGGCACGCCCGAACCGGCCAACCAAACGGTGGAGTATGGCTCATACGCCACAAAGCCTGAGGATCCCTCAAAGACAGACCACGTCTTCCTAGGTTGGTATGCGGAGGATTCCGAGGCGCTGAGCGATGAGGATGCCGCGGAATACCGCAATGACAAAGACATGAGCCAAGACTTCTGGATCATGGATGACGGTCACCTGCGCTACGCCTTTGACTTTGACGCCATGCCCATCGCAGGCGACCAAGTCCTTTATGCTCGGTGGGCTTCCGCCACGCACACCATCACCTTTGCAGACGAGGAAGGGGTGGTCGGAACGCGGACCGTGGACCATGGTTCTCCTCTCGCAGAAGGCTCCGCTCTCGTTCGCGAGGGATATGTTGCCGAAGGGTGGTACACCGATCCCGAACTCACAGACTCCTATGACTTTGGCTCTGCCGTAACAAGCGACCTTACACTATATGCCTCGCGTGACTTCAAGAGTTGTGACGTCACCATGATGTGGGGCGACGACGTGCTTGGTATTCAGACGCTGAATTGGGGCGAGACATTGGAACAAATCCCCACTGAGCTGGAGGGGTACGTATTCTCGGGTTGGTACGGAGACGCCGAGCTCGCCGAGCCGCTAGACATGACGACTCCCGTGACCGCAGACATGACCATCTATGGTAGCTGGAAGCCTCTCTTGTTGACCATAAACTTTGACAGCAACGGTGGCTCTGAAGTGACGCCGCAGACGCAACAGGTGGCCTACGGAGAAATGGCTACTAGACCTACCGATCCGGTACGCGATGGCTACGTATTCAAGGGCTGGTACGAAGACTGGACCGGTTACTTCACAGCCGAGGATGTTGAGCTGTTTGCCCAGAGCGAGGATGAGGACATGCGGGAGCTGGCCGACATGCTTGTCGTGAGCGGCGATCGCCTGTACTGCACATATGACCTTGACGACCAGCCCACCTATTCGGACATTACCCTTGTGGCGCTTTGGGAGGAGAGCTCCTCTGATGGCGATGATGGTAGCTCTCAGGGTGACGGAGCAAACACGTCTGACAACGATGGCTCCTCAAGCGGGTCCCAAGCCGCCGGCAATTCCCAAACCGCTGGTAATTCCCAAACCACAAGCGCGCCCAGAACCACAAGCGTGACCACTACCGCCGCTAGGCCCTCCGTCTCCACCACGGGGACATCCCTTCCCAAGACGGGCGATATCGCAAGCTGGCCGGTGACGGTAGCACTCGCCGTCGCAGGGATGGCCTTGCTTGTGCTCGCACGACGCCTGAGGCAGGAATAGAACCATAACGTCGCTGCTGGCAAAGCGCGGGGGTCCCGCTATCTATGCGGGGCCCCTTTTTGGCGCAACTCATCCCCGTAGAGTTCTGCGGTTGATCGGCACGACAGCTCCCACGGTGTAGCACAACGCGGCGCAGAGGATGCTGCCCGCGCGCATGAGACGACAGGCACGTGCGATGTCGGTGGATTCGGGTTCGCGCGTCGCATCGCCGATGACGGGCTTGTCGTGGTACGTGCCGAAATACCAGGCAGGTCCCGCAAGCTCGATGCCGAGTGCCCCCGCCATGGCTGATTCCGTCTGCGCCGAGTTCGGGCTTGCGTGCTTTCTGCGGTCGCGCCGCCAGATGCGCCAAGCGCCGCGTGCATCCTCGCCGCAGAGCGCGGCGGACGCCACGAGCAGCAGTGCCGCGATTCGCGATGGCAAGAAATTCGCGATGTCGTCGGCATGTGCGGCGGCGCGTCCGAAGTGGACGTAGCGGTCGTTCCGATATCCCACCATGCTGTCCATGGTGTTCACGGCCTTGTAGCAGAGCGCGAGCGGCGCACCTCCCGCCCAGAGGTAGAGCATCGGTGCGACGATGCCGTCAGAGAAGCTCTCGGCTACCGATTCTATTGCGGCCTTGATGACGCCGCGCTCGTCAAGACGCTCCGTGTCGCGCCCGACGATGCGTCCAACTGCCGCCCGTGCGTCTTCTATGGTCGCATTCTCGAGCTGTGTCTCAACGTTGGCCGCCTCCTTGCCGAGGTCGCGCATCGCCAGACACTGCCAGCCCCACAGCAGGTCGAGTGCGGTGCGCAAAGCGGGATGCACCCTGCCTGCGCACCAACGCGCCCCACACGAGAAGGCGAGCGTGCTGCCAGTCATGGCAAGCGCGAGCAGTCTCCCCGCATCCTCCTCGCCCTCAGGTGTGCGCGGGAAAGCCGCGCGCAAGAACGACTCCAATCGCTCGATGGCGGCCCCCATGATAACCACAGGATGTCGAATCCAGGTGGGGTCACCCAGTGCGGCATCGATGACGAGCGCCGCAGAGCACAGAAGTCCGTGATTCATGGGCGTGCCTCTCATGGCAGTCTCTTTCGTGGGCGGTTTCTCCTTGGTATTGTACTCTTGGGGCGAGGTGCGGTTATCTGCGGCGTTCTGTGCGGGGCCCGCCGACCCGCACGCAGTCTGGCACGGGATTGCTTCATGTGGGATACTCACTGCATCTGTGCAGGGCTATGCGAGGGGAATGCGATATGGGAGCGTGCGTTGAGGTGCGATGCTGG
>CACXDP010000306.1 GCA_902766445.1 uncultured Coriobacteriaceae bacterium | reverse complement strand
CCCGTCTCCTTGGCGAGACGATACTGGCTTATACCCATGGGCACAAGAAACTCCTCCCGCAGGAGCTCGCCTGGTGTAACGGGCTCCAACAGCTCGCCCATCTCCTCGCCTCCTCAGTGATAGTCAACTATCTCCACTTCACGAGGACCCGCGGCCGTCCATACAAAGCAGATGCGGTAACGGTCGTTGATCCTCATGCTGAACTGCCCTTCTCGATCCCCGTGTAGCGCCTCCAACCTGTTTCCGGGTGGCACGCGTAAGTCTTCGAGCGATCCCGCAACTTGGAGCTGGCGCAACTTACGCAAGGCAATTCGTTCGCATGCTTGGAACTCCTTGACCCTCTTTCCCTCGCTGAGCCTCTGCGTCTCACGGTTGCGGAACGAAACGATCATATAGTATCGCCTCCCGTTACTATCGTCAAGCACTGTTCGGGAAGTATACCACAAAATAGAACACTTGTTCTCTATTTGACCACTTTCCCACAGCGGGATCGTGGTCACTTTTGACCACGATCCCGCTGTGGGCTAAGAGTCAGTTGATGAGCATCTCTTCGCCCCAGGGCATGAGTTCGGCGAGGTGGGTGACCTTGCCATTCGCGAAGGTCACTTTGAGTGTGCGTCCAGCGGGAAGGCCCCAGCACCACGTTTCGGCATCAGCGACAAGGCGCTCGTCCGGCTCGCCTAGTATGTCTTTGACTTGGGCAAAGGTCATGCCAGGACTCACCTGTTGCCGCCTGTCTTCGACGGATTCTGGTGCCTTAGCTGGCGCTTTGCCATAGGAAGCCGTGCCGACCACCACCATCTCGCGCTCCTTTTCGAGACGGGTGGTAGTCACCTGCCGCGTCTGTGTGGGCTTGCCCCAATCGGTGTAGACCGTCAACGTGCAGGTCGCGGGACCAAAGACGGTCTGCTGGTGGGACGCGTAATAATGCGCACGAATCAGGTAGTTGCCCTCCCGCGCCTTGCGGATGGAGTATTGCTCGGGGCCGTAGCCATCCGTGATGTCCTCGGAAACGCGGCCGCCGGATGACGTGAAGCGATGCCCGTAGTAGGCCTCCTCACCAGAGGGCTCTGTCACGTGGATGTCCACATCCGTCTCGTCCGCATCCCACGCCATGGTGATGCGCAAATCGCATGCGGGCACGCCCTCAAGGCCGTCGCCAAGCGATGGGATGTCCGGAGCGACGCGCCAGGTCTGGGCATCCGCCCATGCACGCAGAACATTGTGCTCCTCCACCGCAAAGAGTCCCAAGGCCATCGCGCGCCTCCCCCACGGTGTGAGCGCAAGCTTGCGATAGAGCGCCGCGGCCTCTTCGGCGTACGCGCGCGCCGCATCTTCATCGCCACGCGCAAAAGCTTCACGGGCCATCTCGTCTAGCACAAGGGCCACGTCGCGATGGCTCTGCGCATCCTCCCCGCGCAGACGCAGGACGCGGCGGAGAACGACGAGCGCTTGTTCGAGCCTACCCGCTTCGCGCAGACGCCAAGCCATGACGCGAAGAAGTGCCGCGTCCTCAATCCGCAGCTCAGCCAGATTCGTGAGCACGGAGACGCCGAAGTCTTCGTCCCTGTGCTCGATGAACCAGCCCGCGCAGTCGAGGAAGAATGCCGGTGACGTGTGCCAGGCGTCGCGTTGCTTGTGGTAGGCCTCGTGCGCAGCCTCAGGTCCGTCCTTCAAGGCCTTGTCGAGGGCCTTGAGGTAGGGGGCGTTAGGCATCCATGCGCGTACCTGAACGCGCGCAGTCGAATCTGGGTGCTGGGAGGAATCGTTGCTCGAGGCGGCGTCGTGCATTGCGGATCCCGCTGCCAGCGGGATAGCGTCCATAATCGGGGCTGCACCGGCCAGCGGGATGCCAGCGAAGGGTCGCGAGGGTCCCGCATCGTCACGCCTCGACTGCACGCCCCTACTGAAAAGCCCGCTTGCGCGACGCCTCGGCAAATCGGCTTCTTCGGCGTCGAAGGCGGCAGGTCGCGCTGCCGCTTCCATTTCGAATGCGTCGGACGGCATGAGTTCGTCCGTGGGCGATAGGCGGTGTTCGCTCGCCTGGGAAGACAAGAAGATGCCATCGCCCCTCAAAGGCACGGGGGAAAGCTGTCGTCGCCCGCCACACATAAGGCAGAAGACTGCACCATCAGGCAACTCCGCGCCACATTGCTGACAATACCTATGACCTGGCATGAACTTCGGAGCCGTCCAACGGTCGTTCTCCCACCAGCGCATGAGGTCGGCCCAAGCACGAACGAGCGCTGCACGATGGCTCGCCTTTCTTTCCTCTTCAGAGGTCACGCGCATCCTGCCCTTCTGTGCACGCTCCCACTCCGCATGCATGCGCTCCCAAGTCACGGGCGGCTCTATCTCGTGAC
Organism: uncultured Coriobacteriaceae bacterium; assembly: GCA_902766445.1. Taxonomy (GTDB): domain Bacteria; phylum Actinomycetota; class Coriobacteriia; order Coriobacteriales; family Atopobiaceae; genus RUG440. The sequence continues at coordinate 822 of CACXDP010000306.1, read as the reverse complement.
GAAGCCACTGATCCAGCGTCTCCAACACGATGAGCGAGGTGACGGGCGACGCCACGCCAAAGCGTCGGCCCAGCGAGAGCAGCTCGTCCGCGCACTCTTCCGCACGAGGCGCAAGCAGGGATACGCGCTTGGCAGCCCACGCATGCGCGAGGACGCTCCCCTCCCGCGCGTCAGCATCGCGCAACACGATTGGATCCGCACCGCTTCCGAGGTTGATTCGCGCTTCGCTGCCCGTGAGTCGTCCCACGATTGCGCGCCGCTCACCGTCGGCCAGCGATACGTCGCACACGTCGGCAAGACCTTCGGCGCCAATCGCCCTGAGGCCGCTCGCACCACTGCGGGCAAGCGCCCGCGCAAGCTCGTTCGCGTCCTTTGGGGCAAGCGCAACGTCATACGCAAGGCCACCGCATGCCTGGCGCAGGGACTCGATGTCGCGTTCTTGTTCGCAGACGATAGCCACGACATTGCACGACCTCGGCAGCTGGAAGGGCTCATCCGCCAAGGTGTCAAATCCGTCCGAGAAGAGCACGAATGCAGACGCAGCACCGTCGCTGGTGAGGTCGGCCACGACGCGCGCTAGCTCGACGAGGTTCGTGCCCCCGTCATAGCTCAGGTCACGAATATACGCAACGAGCTCATCGCCGCTTGCGAACTCGCGCACTTCGCGCACAGTGTCGGCGAAAGTCACGAGGCGCAACGACTCGACCGCAGGCCCAGCGCAATACGCGCGCACCAGCTCCAGCTCCCGCTCGTGGTCGATGTCAGCCCGCGAGCCCGAGACATCCCACAACACCGTGAGCGCACGTATTGGCGTCACGTCTT
>CACXDP010000305.1 GCA_902766445.1 uncultured Coriobacteriaceae bacterium | reverse complement strand
CATCATCGGCATGGGAATAGTGGAGGACAACGTACCTCTTTATTTCGACTGCGCCAACGACGCGGGCTTGGCAGTAGCCGGACTCAACTTCCCTGGCTACGCCCAATACGAGCCAGCTCCAGTTGAGGGCAAGACGAATGTCGCCGCTTACGAGTTCCCACTTTGGGTGGTTGCGTGCTTCCAGTCGGTCGACGAGGTGGAAGCGGCTCTTGCCAACACAGCCATCGTCGATAAGCCCATCAACAAGAAGTTCCCCTCTTCACTTCTGCACTGGATCATTGGAGATGCCACGCGCTCCATCGTCGTGGAGTACACAAGCGCCGGCATGCAGGTGTTTCATAACGACTTTGACGTGCTCACCAATCAGCCGGGCTTCGCATGGCACGCGGAGAACCTGCGCAACTACCTCAACGTAACGCCGGACGTCCCGACACCGGTGATGTGGCGCACAGGCAAGCTCACTGCCTATGGATCGGGCGGCGACATGCGCGGCCTTCCAGGAGACTACTACTCACCGTCTCGCTTTGTGCGCGTGGCATACCTGAACGCGCACTATCCGCAAAAGGCCACGGAAGAGGAGAACGTGAGTCGCCTCTTCCACACGCTCACCGGCGTCGCTATGATTGACGGAGCCGCCCGAATGACTAGCGGCGACTTTGAGCTAACCGTCTACACGGGCGGCGTCTCGTGCCGCACGAACACCTACTACTATTCAACCTACGACGATCCCGCCATTCGCTCGGTCGCACTGGCGGATTACGACGCACATGCCACGCAACTAACCGTCGTCAAAGGGTAGGCGCTGCGAATCACCTGGCACCTTGTCATAAGGACGGCCCCCTCCTGGCGTGCCAAGAGGGGGCCGTTCTCTGCGACAATTCTTCGTCAGGTTATGCAGCTTGGTCGAGCTCAACCTCTTCCGGATAGTCCACCGCAAGCTGGTCGTAGGCCGCCTTGGTGTCGGCAAGGAGCTTTTGCACGTCAGCAAGCTCGTAAAGCCCGTCCGCCTTGCGCTCGAGGCCCTCAAAATCCAAGTCGTATGAAGCCGGCGCGTTCTCGAGCGAGAGCAGGTCGAGGTTGCGCACCTGCTCGGTCGTCGCGTACACGTAGCGGACGTTACAGAACTGCTTGCCCTTGTCGTTCTCCCAAACCTCAAAGAGAATCTTGCCACCGATGGGAGTCTTGGTCTCGAGGGTGTCAGGCAAGTCGTAGTCCTTCACGCCAAGGGCATGCAACAAGCTCGACTGGTTGGAGTCGTGTCCACATAGGAATGAGAAGCGTCGTCCGTCTTTGCCAAGCTCGTCCGCAATCTCGGAAACGAGCAGGTGCGCGCAGTCAACGCTCACGAGCTTCGAGTTGTAGCGTCTGTCGCCAAAGGCATTCTTGATCGCCGCGATCTGCTGCCACTGCTCATAGGAGAGCGGAGCGCCGAAGGATGCATCTGCCAGGTCCTCGGCCTCGTAATACTGAAGCGTCAGGGCATCGGAGAGCTGATTCGCAGTCTTGAGCGATCCAGAGACCGCCGGCTCCTCGTCGAGCTCAATCGCATAGCCCGCGTCGCCGGTCTTGAGATCCGTCGCGTCCCCGGCCTTGTATGCTGGCGAGTTCTGATAATCAAGGACCTCAGAGACGAGGTCGTAGTTCTCCTGTAGCTCTGCGTCGAGGCCCGCAAGGCCCGCGTCGCCGCCTAGCTTCGCAATCTCGTCAGTCGCGGCATCCACATAGCCATCGCTTACGTACCCAAAGCGGGGCTTGAAGGTCGGGTCACGGCTGTCGTAGTCACCGTGGTACTCGATCTTGACGTTGGCGACGGGCAGCATGCCCGACGAGAAGAACTGCGTCGTTGCGAGCGTGCGTTGGCGTGGATTCGCATAGAAGCGCACCTCACCCTCTTTGGGGATGTAGTTCTCTGGGATGAGCTGCTCCCCTTCCAGCCACTTGCGGAAGAACTCGCCCATGATGGTTTCGGCGACGCCGCCCTTCACGGTGAGCTCGCTGCCGTTGGATGACCAGGCTATCCAATCATGGGGCGTGGACTGGGAGAGAGTCTCCATGTCCTTCTCTTGAGGCGCGCGCAGATTGTGCCGGCTCATGGCCACGACCTGCTTGAGTGTGTAGCCGTCACGCGGCTTCCATGCGTCTGCGTAGGCGGCGCCTGTAGCGGCAGGTTCGGCAGCGGTCGCGGTGGCGTCTGTTTCTTCGGTGGTATCCGTCGCTGAATCGGATTCAGCTGATTCGGCTGTTGTCTCGGCGGCTTCGGACTCTTCCGCCTCCTGAGTTGCGGTCTGGTCCGTGCCCGACGTCCCCGTCGGCTGCGCGCCGCATCCCACAAGCGGGCAAAGCGCAAGCAATAAGGTCAACAGGCCAACGACGAGCAGAGTGCTTCTTTTCTTTTCCATGGGACTCCTTTCGGGGGCGTGATTGGCGTACTACCAAGCGCATTGTAACTGATGTCAAGGGGGACTTGTGAACGGGGACGGAGGCATTTCACGGTGAAACGCCTCCCCGTTCACCACGTCGCTACTTCTCTTTTGCTGCCTCCATGAGGTGCGCATACGCAGCTTCGATTGACTCACGCAGGTGCGCCACGCGATCGGCATCCTTGCATTTCTCGGCAAGCTTCTCAAACACTGCTCGCTTGCTCTCAAAGTTCTTCACGCTCGGATGCTCCCCCGCAGGATCGACGTTTTCGGGAATGAGCCGAGCGCACTCCAGGGCCATGTCGACGGATAGGTCAAGGAGTTGGTCGGTTACGTCCTGGTTCGTGTCCATGCCCATCGAAATGATCTGCGCCACGAAGCCAAGTATCGCCGCCGTGTACCAGTTGCCATCGAACTTGTCGGGGTTCTCTTCCATATCCGTCACAGGCGAATTGATCTTGTTCGTAAGGTAGGCTATGACGAGGTTGCGACTCGGGTCGACCATCGTCAACGTACCCGTCCAGCCCTGATGCCCCACGGTGTTGCGCGATGACTGGGTCCCGTAGTACCAAGGTCTCCCCATATCGGCCTCACGCCACCAGCCGAGGCACCAAGTCGGCTCGTCAACAGACTTCGGAGCTATGAAGGAGTCAATCACGTCTTTGGAGAAGAAGCGATGCTCGCCATACCCGCCCGAGAGCATCACCGATGCGAGCGTAGCCAAGTCTCTCGCGCTGGCGAAGAGTCCCGCATGGCCGGATACGCCCTCCATGCTGTAGAAGGCCTTCGGATCGTGCACCTCGCCCTGTATGACCTTCGTCCTGAGGCCCTTGTTGTGGTCGGGAAGGTTTCGTTCACTTTCGTTGAGTTCGGTTGCCGCGCAATCCTCGGGGGAAAAACCAGACTTGAGCGGATTGAAGGTGATGTGATCAAGTTCCATCGGCTCAAAGAAGGTCTTCTTGAGATAGGTGTCCAAGTCGGTGCCCGTAACCTTCTCCACCACGAGGCCAAGCACCATGTAGTCCACGTCCGAATAGACAGTCTGGGTGCCCGGCTCGTATTTGAGCAGTGTCTGATTGATCATCTTGACGGTCTTCTTCTTTGTTGCCGCGTCTCCCCCGTTGCCCGCAAAGAGCTCGTTTATCGGGAATTGGTCCTCGTTGTCGGTGCCGCTCCAGTCAAAGTGCTTGAAGGGATATTGGGGATCAGCGGGGAAACCTCCCTGGTGGCAAAGAAGGTCTCGAATCGTGAGTGCCGCCTTCCACTTCTTGACGGTCTCCAGTTTCAGGTCGTCCAGCTTCCAGAGCTTGGCATTGGCCAATGTCGTCTCGCTTGCAAAGCCCTCGCCCAAGATATCGCAAATGCGTGTATTGACGTCGAGTTTTCCTTCGCTCACGAGCCGCTGAATCGCGAAGTTCACAGAGTACATCTTGGTATTCGACGCCAAATCGTAGAGCGTGGACGTCGTGACCTCGGGGCCATCGGTCAACCGCGTGCCATCCGACTCATATGAGTTGCACAGACCCCATGCGTTCTCGTATACGAGACGTCCATTGCGGATGATGGCGAGCTGGGCGCTTGTGAATCCATGCTCGATGTCGGTCTTGACGATGTCGGACACCATCTCGAGCGTCTGGGGATTGATTCCCTCCTCGGCCGCGTCGCCTTCAAGCACGACCGGATAGGGAATGCGCACAGTGACGGCATCTTTGAGCTCAAATGGTCGGATATTGGAGACATGCAGTGTGTTTGTGCCGTTGACGGCGATGGACGAGACATCGAGGTCGTAAGTGTTGCCCTCCGTCATCGCCTGCGTGTCGATACGGTGCCCGTTCACGTAGAGTGAAAAGTCTTCGACACCGTCAGCCACACTCACTTGGATGGTTCCCTGCCCGTGGAAGCCGAGGTAGCTGAGCATGGCGTTGATGTGTAGCCTGTTGAGGTCATCTTCCTTCCATGACGGGAATGACACCTCGTATTGCCAGCGCTCGGCCGCTTCGGATTCGGATTTCTTGTCTTGCTTGTCCGTGACAACGGTCTGGGGAACCTGTTCCTCTTTGTTTGCCTCCGTCCCCGCGCTGCAAGCTGAAAGCGCGATTGCGGCCGCCCCTATCAGAACGCTCCTGCGAGTTATCGATGAGTCCATATGGACACCTTTCTATGGTGTGTAGCTGGTCTTTAGAGAATCCTATCACAATAAGGGATGTTTGAGCCCACGCTAAGGGAAAGGTGACAGGCGGCAAGTGCCTGTCACCTTGTCACGCGGTAGGTGAAACGCCTCCGTCCCCGTTCACGGTGCGTCCCTTCACGCCAGGCGCTACTTCTGAAGGAACGGGTTTGCGTACTGGCGCTCGATGCCCTTGTACGTCGCGGCTGGCGCCTTGGCGCCCTTGGGTACGAGCACGACTTGGATGGACTCGAGACGATAAGAGAAGCCCGCCGTGCCGGCTTGGGCGCCGTTCTTCGCCCATCCCATCCAGCCGAGCCTCTGGGCGTGGACGCGGTAGTACACGTCGTAGTGCTTCTCCATTTCGCCCGTAAGCTTTATCTGGATGGCCTCAAGACGCTTCGACTCCCCCGTCGTGCCGCTCATCGTCCCGTCGCTCTTCCACGAGCTCTCCCAACCATAGGTCTGGATGTGCGTCCGGTAGCTGATACCACCAGAGTACGGCTTGCTCCCCAGCTTGATCTTGATGCCCTCGAGGCGCTTGGATTCGCCAGTCGTGCCAGATGGGTCACCATCCTTCTTTGACCATGCGCTCTCCCAGCCGTACGTCTGGCGATGGACGTAATAGGAGACGCTCGGAGCGACGATCCGGAATGTGACAGACCTGCTTCCGGTCAAGTTGCCCTTGCCCTTGATGGTCACGGTCGCCGTCCCCGCTTTGGTGTTGTTCTTGTAGGAGAGCGTATAGTGTGTGCCGAGTGTAAGCTTGAGGCTACCGAGCTTCACCGTAGGCTTGGGCGTCACCAACTTGCCATTGTAGGCCTGGTTGCCAATCGCCGAGACCGTGCACTTGGAGACACTCGCCTTTGCGATCTCGAACTGTAGGGTTTTCGTTCCCGTGAAGTTGCCCTTGCCCGTGATCGTCGCCTTAGCAGCTCCCGCATTGACGTTGTTTTCGTACGAGACGGTGTAGTCGGTACCTTTCTCGAGGGCTTCTCCGTTGAAGGTCACCTTCACGGGCGGCTTGATTGCGGAGCCCGTGTAGGTCTGGGCAGCAATTGACGCGACCGTTGCCGCCGAGATGTTTGCCTTGGCTATGGCAAATGTGGTCTGCTTCGTCCCCGTGAAGTTGCCCTTGCCCGAGACCGTCACCGTAGCCGTACCCACATCGGTGTTGTTCGCATAGCTGAGGGTGTAGTCGGTACCAAGCCTCAGGTTGACGCCGTTGAAGGTCGCTGTCACGCCTGGTGTGAGTGCCTTGCCCGTGTAGTTCTGGCTCTCGATGGCGGCAAAGCTCGCGCTGGAGATGGGGGCCTGTGCTATGGAAAACTCAACCGTCTTTGTGTCCTCGAAGTTACCCCAACCCGTCAGCGTCACCGTAGCTGTGCCTGCCTTGGTGTTGCTGGTGTACGCGAGCGTGTAGTCTTTGCCTTCCTCAAGCGTTTTGCCGTTGAAGGTCGCCGTCACGGATGGCTTGATTGCGGAGCCCGTGTAGGTCTGAGCCGCGATGGGTGCGACTGTGGCCGCCGAGATCTTTGCCCTGGCGATGGTGAAGGGGATCCAAGTCATCCCTGTGAAGTTCCCCTCGCCTGTCAGTATCACCTTTGCGGTCCCGACCCCAACGTTGTTCTCGTACGAGACGGTGTAGTCTGTGCCGGCCTTCAAGGTGATTCCGTTGTAGGTCGCCGTCACTTGGGGCTTATGTTCGGCACCGGTGTAGGTTCTATTCGCCACGGCCGTGAGTGTGGCGCTCGAGATCTGCTTCCGGATTATGTCAAAGTCTAAAGCTAAGCTACCTGTGAAGTTTCCCATGCCTGTGGCGATGCAGGTGGCCGTGCCGGCGTTCGTGTTGTTCTGGTACGAGAGGGTGTAGTCCGTGCCCTCCTTGAGCGTGATGCCGTTGTATGTGAGGTCAGGTTTGGGCGTAATAGGCTTTCCCGTATAGCGATCCCCTACGATGTAGCTACTGACCCTGTCCATCTGCGCCTTGGCAATAGTGAACTCGACCGACTGAGTACCCTCGAAACTGCCCTTGCCCGTAAGCGTCACCCTAGCCGTACCTGCCTGGGTGCTGTTCGCGTACGAGAGCGTGTAGTCGGTGCCCTCCTTGAGAACCCTGCCGCTGAAGGTCGCCGTCACGGATGGTTTGATTGCGCTACCTGTGTAGGTCTGGGCAGCAATTGGCGCGACCGTAGCCGTCGAGATCTTTGCCTTGATGATGGAGAAGGTGACCTGTTTCGTCCCCGTGAAGTTGCCCTTGCCCGTGAGCGTCACCGTGGCAGTCCCGACGTCAACGTTGTCCTTGTATGCGACGGTATAGTCGGTACCGGCCTTCAGGGTGACACCATTGTAGTTCGCCGTCACCTGGGGATTCTGTGCGGCACCGGTGTAGGTACGGTCCGCTATGGCTGTCACCGTTGCGCTCGATATCTGCCTCTGTCCTATGTTGAAGGACATCTCATTGCTGCCCGTGAAGTTGCCTTTGCCCGTGGCGATAGCCGTAGCGGTACCAGCGTTCGTGTTGTTCTGGTACGAGAGGGTGTAGTCCGTACCCTCCTTGAGCGTGGCGCCGTTGAAGGTGAGCGTGGGCTTGGGTGCGATGGCCTTTCCCGTGTAGACAACTCCTCCGATGGAACCGCTTGCCTGGCTTATCTGCGCCTTGGCAATCGTGAAGTTGACCGGCTTCGTGCCCGTAAACATGCCCTTGCCCGCTATGGTGACAGTGGCCGTGCCGGCGTTCGTGTTGTTCTGGTACGTGATCGTGTAGTCCGTGCCCTCCTTGAGCGTGATGCCGTTTATCTTGACGGTGGGGCTTTGCGTCTGCGCCTTGCCCGTGTAGGTCTTGTTCGCGACACCCGACACCGTCGCGCCAGCGATATCAACGAGCCGCGTGCTGGTGTAGGTGAACGTGTAGCCAGTGTCGAAGCTGCCGCTCTTCTCGCAGGTATACCCCTCAACGTTGGCTGGTGATATGTCGAAGGCAACGGCAGTGCCGTCATAAGACGTTGCACGTAAACGACCAGTACTGGACTTCCACCCATCGCTCGCATATGTCACGACGAATCCCATCGACATGAAACTGGTAGTCGCCGTATCTTTTCCACTGCTTTCGTACGGTAACGATACGTGCGTTGGCCTCGTTCCAAAGTAATCGTTCACATCGTTCCAGACAACGCTCACGGGAACGTCCTTCGTGGGATAGATGACAAACGTAGACGAAACCGACCCCGTATAGTTACCGATACCCGTAGCAGTGACGGTAGCGGTGCCGACCTCAGTGTTGTTCTTGTAGGAATAGGTGAAGTCCTTGTCCTTTGTCAGCTTCGTGCCATTGAGAGTTACGCCAGGTTCCGGCTTTTTGGCAGTGCCCGTATACGCCATGTCGTACAGTTCGCCCATCTTCGCCCCAGAAATGTCGATCCTGTTTACCGTGACATAGCAGGTCGCCGCCTTGCCGTTCCACGTGCGGGCGGTAATGGTCGCCGTACCGGCATTCTTTGCCGTAACGACACCCGAAGAGGAGACCGTGGCAATCGAAGTGTCTGAACTCGACCACGTAACGGTCTTGTCCGTGGAATTTGTGGGGTAGACAGTCGCGGTGAGGGAAGAGGAGCCGCCCGGATAGAGACTCAGAGAGCTCCTGTCCAAAGCGATACTTGTGGGGTCGATGGTCCTGACCGTTACGTTGATGAACACTTGCTTGCCATTGGCACCAAGCGTACCCGTGATGGTCGCCGTACCAGGACTCTTTCCCGTTACAGTGAGTGCTGAAGTGTCTGCCGATACGGTGGCGACCGAGGTGTTCGAGCTACTCCACGAGATGGCGTTCTCGTTCTGCTCTGCATAGCCCACATACAGTTGCGCGGTTCCCGACTGACCGGGAGTGAGAGACATGCTCGTCGGAGAGACGGTCATAGAGAAGTACGCAGGACTGGTGGTGACAGTTCCCATGTGCCAAACTCGTGAGCCGTAATTCACGCGATACTGCTTGTTTGACCCTCCGCCACGGAAGACCTCAACCGCAAACGTCATCCCCCGCGAGTACACGATTGCCGCACCAAAGCAGGCCACGCCATCATGAATCATGTTCGAATAATGACCAGGGCTGTTTGTCCACAACTCATTCAATTCCGAGGCGTTTCCCTCCCAGCCCATCATGGCGATATTTTCTGCTGCAGAGCCCGTGACCCATCCGGGCATGCCCGAAGTCGCACTCGCACCATTGGGACGCGTGTGATCATAGTGTATTACCAACTCGTATGCACGCTGTAGTGCGTAGTTCTCGAGATCGGCATCCCATACAAGGCCACCGCGTCCAACCCGAGAACGCGCCTGATTCACGAGACCAAGCAGCGCATAACCCTGATCGTGGTTTGCATAGCACGGAATATTTACGTTCACGTCACCAGCCGCCTGCGCTGTCATCTTCAGATCATCAAGCGGCTCCGCCTCCTGCGTAGTGGCATCTGGCGAGGACTCCTCGTTTTCCTCCGTAGGCTCTGGTTTCGTCTCGGGAACGATGGACTCGTCCTTATCGATGACCTCGACCCCATCGCTAGACTCCTCTGCCGGAAGCTCCACGATCAGCGAAGAGTTTGGATCCGTCGTCTCTGTAATCACGTTCACAGGGGCTTCGCTTGAGGCACTACCCTCATTGGCCACACTATCAGACCCCGTCACTTCGAGACCGTCATCATAGACGATGCTCTCGGACGGAACATCCCCGAGCTCGGTAATCTCCTCTCCCGCGAAGGCAGTCGCCTGACCCACGGGAACCAGCTCCGCCACCATGGTGACGCTCAACAGAAACGCCAGTAGCTTTTTCGGCACACACATTCCAATCTCCAATCGACGAAAAACTGACTCAGCTTAATGATAGACAGCTGAATACAATTTTTTGCGTAAAACTTTCCGATTCTGTCGCCTGGAGACACCTGTGGGAGGATTGCTGCGTATGCTCAGGGCACCCGCCGAGGATACTCAACGGGTGCCCAAAGAAAGGGGTCTACTTGGAGGAGCTGCTCGTACTCCCGGGTTTGGCGGGTGGCTCGCCGCCCGTGTCGCCATCAGGCTTTGCCGGAGGCTCGCCGCCAGGCATCTCTCCACCGGGGGCACCAGGCCCGCCCTCACCCGGCTTCTCGGGAGGCTCGCCACCCTCGCCGGGTCCACCTGCCGACTCGCTCACCGTCACCTCGATGGGCTCGCCAGTAGATGCCGTACCCTCGGCGTAGGCTTCCTCTCCCACCGTGAGCGTGAAGCCACCGAGCGTAATGGCATCGGTCCCGCAGGTCAGAGCCTTGATGTGCGAGTCGGCTGTGAGCTCCCATGTGCTACCTTCCTCGAGCTCGACATACACCTCCCCCGCTGCGGCGTCGGGGTTGATCGCACCCACGAAGTCTGAGCCGCCCTTGAGATAGAGGTTGAGGTTCGAGACCTCGTCCACGAGCATCGTTCCGTCAACGTGCTGCCCGCTCGCATTGATGGTTACCTGTCCGCCGTTGGAACCCTCGCGGCCCCAACCCGCAGCCGCAGCCCGCAAGAAGTTGCCCTGCGTGTCCTCGTTGGTGATGCTCGTTCCCTCAAGGCCGATTGTGCAGACGGTGTTGTTCACAAAGAACAAATCACCGTTCTTGTTTGTGATTGAGCCACCCTTTGCAGTGAAGGCCGCTGCGCCCTGAGCGGCATCGCCGCTCATGGACTGGTAGATCATGACGGCTTGGTACCAGTCGGACTTGTCACTGTTCTTAGAGATGTTGTTGGCGACAAGCTGGCAGTCGTTGAGCGAGACGGAGTTCTTGCCCTCTACGACAACGCCCTGCGAAGAGGTTGACTCGAGCATGGCCCCACTCACCTGCACGTCGGCAGTGGAATAAATCACCGGCGAACCGACGCCGTCACTCGTGTAGGTGCCGCCACTGACCTGCTGTAGGCCCCCGCCTCGATCGGAGCGGATGGGTGCGGAAGAGTTGCCCGTGGTATGCGCCGTCACATCGGTTGCCACGAGCGTTCCACCGCCCGTCACCATGATGGCACCAGAGTTGTTCGAGCTCGTTTCGATGGTGGAGTTCGAGACGTTGATCGTCGTGCCCTCGCCATAGCTAAAGACAGCGTTCGCATGCGCACCATCCGTCGTGACGGTCACGTCGTCGAGACCCAGGGTCGCACCCTCCTCGGCGTAGACGGCGGCGTTCGTACCGTAGAAGTCCGCCTCGTCATTGCCGGCGTCGTCACCGGTCTTGACTACGTCTACCGACGTATAAGCAGCGGTCTCGCCGCTCACCTCGATGGCATGCCCACCTGCGGTGTCATCCGTGATGGTTTCGCGCGCGCTTGTCGAAGTTGACTCGCTCGCTGTCGACTCCCCAGACCCAGAGGTCGACTCCGTGCCCGTCGTCTGCTCCTGTTGCGCGGCGCAACCCGCGAGCATCGCCGCGATGGAGGTCGCCATAGTAAAGAAACCCTTGCGTGTGGTTGTGAACGATAGCATTATCCGCTCCTTTCCGCTGACGTAGGCATATCGTATCATTTCATTTTTGAAGCTTCCTATAAGCTTCGGAGTGCCACGATGCTTTTTGGTTGCTGAAAAATGCGTAGGTTGAGCGGTTTTATACAAAAACACCGAGCGCGTGATTCCGTACAAGAATCACGCGCTCGCTAGAAACAATCAACGAATCCAATCTACGAACGGCGGCGGAAAACCTTCGCTGCGCCGAATGCCATGGCAGAGGACACTGTCGCGACGATAGCGCCGGCAATCGACATGGGGTCACCAGTTGAGGGGATGGCGGCTTCAGCCGTGCCGCTCGTCGGCGTCTTCGTACTTGCAGCCACTTCCGACGTCGTTACGTTCGCCGCAGGTACGTATTCGCTGCCCGTCGCGGGTGTTGGCTGCGCGCCACCAGGCTGATAACCATCAAACCCCGCAACAGTGGGAGCTGGAGCCGTCGAACTGCTGCTATCAACAGGACTCGTTCCTGAATCGTAGTCGCCACCCAATTGCAAATCCCTACGCAGGATGCCATCCATCAGATAGTAGTTCACGCCCCTGTAAAAATACTCAGGATGACCGGCAATCGACTTACCGGTTGCTGTTAACTCGTCCTCATTGACTGAGGTGTAATCGATCGTCCATGGAACACGCACATACTTATCGCCCTCAATCCAATAGAGACCCCACGGACCCTCAGAACCGCTGTTCTCAATCTTTACGAGCTTCTCCGGATCAAATGAGCCAGGCTTACCGGGTGAGTATGGGAATCCTCCATTCGGGTCCTTGACTTCAACCCCACTCGGAAGCTCGGCACTGGAGTCGATGACATCATATTTCTCATCGAACCTCCAATCGTCCTCCCCCATCCAGAAAGACGGCCTAATCGCCTCCGCCTGTGAGGATAGTCCTTCCACATCTCCGCCCGCAGGCATCCCAGAAGGAGACATTTCTCCTTCATCGATGTACTCGGATGCTTCGCCGTAACTAGCAGCTG
>CACXDP010000304.1 GCA_902766445.1 uncultured Coriobacteriaceae bacterium | reverse complement strand
GAGGGCGAGGTAACGCACGAGAGTCTGGCGCCGACCTACACCTACGATGGCGAGATCATCCGCTGGTACGTCCTACAGGACCCCGACTACGGGATCGAGTACCTGGTCAACGACCGGGGCGGGTGCTGCCCGAGGCTGGACCCGTATGGGAGCGCAATCGGGATGTCGTATGAGCGGGGTCGTCGAGGCCGCCCTGTGGGCCCTCGCGCTCGTCGTGCTCTTCTCGGTGTTCATCGGCCTCGTGTGGGTGCTGACCGGGACTCTCGAGTCTCTTTGCGAACCCCTCTTCGTGTGCTGCCAGCGCGGCGCCAGTGACGAAGAGCGGACCCGCCCGCCTCCCTGTTTGCGGAGGCGGGCGGGCCCGTCATGCGGTGCGCTTCGGTGCCCCCAGTCGAACAGGCCCTCGGGCAGGCGAGGCTACGAAAGGTATGCGTCCAGAAGGGGCGTGAGCTCACCTTGCGCGAGAACGGAGGCGCGGTGCATGGCGCGCGAGATGGCGGTGTACAGACGACGTCGCGCAAGCGGCGTGTCGGGGTAGACCTCCCTCTGCGCGTCGCTTACGATCACGTGGTCGAATTCCAGGCCCTTTGCCAAGGCGAGGTCGAGCAGGATGACGCCTGACTTGGGCAGCGTGTCGTTCTTCTTGAGCACTTGAACGCCCTCGCCGAGCTGCTTGGAGAGCCAACTGACCCGTCGGGTGTCGTTTGCCACGATGGCGGTGAGCCCATCGGCGTCTTGTCCTTCTTTGGCGAGCGCGCGGAGCTGCTCAAGATACGCATCCGTGTCGTCAAACGCCTTCACGAGCGGCATCACGCCCGCACGGCGCACGGACGACAAGGTCCCGCGCTCCTCCGCGCTGAGCAGGGAGCTGAAGAGCTCCGTGATCTCAGGAGACGAGCGATAGCTCGTGAGCAACGAGCATTCCTCCACGCCCCCGTGTGACTTGGTAAAGACCTCCCTGATCTCGTCCCACGTGGCCGTGCCCTCGCGTATGGCCTGATGCTCGTCGCCGAGCAGCAGGAAATGCGCCTTGGGATAGAACTTGGCCAGCAGCATGAGCTGCGAGATGGAGTAGTCCTGCACCTCGTCCACCATCACGTAGCGCGTCTCCTTGGAGCCGCCGCCCGTGATGAGGAGCCACAGCCAGAGCCATTCGGTGGCGTTGAGCGAGTGTCCGTCCAGCACATGCTCGCCTATGCGGTCGATGCGCAGCCAGTCGCAGTAGTCGATGAGGTCGCGCACCTTGCCAAAGCGATACTCCACGTACTTGCGGGTGTACTCGATCATCTTCTGCTCGTTGTCGGCATCGTCGCCTATGATGTCGCCAAAGATGTCCTCCTGCTCCTCGATGTCGAGCGCGAGGGTGGCCTCCTGCATCTCTTCGCTGTGGGCGAGCGCGCCAAAGCGACGGTTTAGCCTGGAGTAGAGCTCGTCGAGCACGAAGCCCATGCGGCGCGGCCCGAGAGGATACCGTGCGTACTTGTCGAGCGCGCTCTTGAGCTGCTTGGCGTTGAGCAGCGTCTCGCCGTCGAGACGTATGTCGCGCAGGTCCTCGATTTGGATGTCGAGCGTGGGCACGGCCTCTTCGAGCCGCTTGAGCAGCGCGGGATCGGAGTCTGCACCGATGTCGCGGCCGGCAAGCTCCTGTGTCTCCATGAAGGTGCGCCACGTGTAGACGAGCGGGTTTGACTCGCCCAGGCTCGGGAGCACCGAGTCGATGTACTTCCCAAAGACCGCATTTGGCGTAAACAGGCTCACTTGTCGCGGCTCGAGGCGGTCGCGCTCCTGATAGAAGAGATACGCGATGCGTTGCAGGAGCACGGAGGTCTTGCCACTGCCCGCGATGCCCGCCACCAGCAACACCGGCACGTCGTCGTGACGGACCACCTCGTTCTGCTCGCGCTGGATCGTGGCCGTGATGGCCTGCAGCTTTTCGGAGTGGTGGCGCTGAAGCGCGCCGAGCAGCAGCGAGTCCTCGATGGCGACCGTGGTGTCGAAGTACATGAGGAGCTTGTTTGCCTTGATGTCGAACTGGCGACGCAGCTCGAGGTCCACGTGCTTCGTGCGACCGTCCACCTTGTAGGACGTGCGACCGTTCTCTTGGTTGTAGTAAGTCTCGGCCACGGGGCTGCGCCAGTCCACCACGAGCGGCATGAGGCTGTCGTTCGTGAGGCCCACCGCACCTATATATATGTCTTGCGCGGGACGGTTGGGCATGAGCTTGAGCCGCACTTTGGCGAAGTAAGGCTGCCGCAGTAGGGCGAGCACGCGCTGCATGCGTTCTTTGGCATAGTCACGCCGCTGATTGTAGGCGTCGATGACGCTGTTTAGCGTCTCGATGGCGGCGAGCGTCTCCATGATCTCGTCTGCGTCCACGCCAAAGGTGTCGGGGTGGAGCTCCTCGCTCATGCGCTCG
>CACXDP010000303.1 GCA_902766445.1 uncultured Coriobacteriaceae bacterium | reverse complement strand
GGGCTTCATCGAGATCATGGGCTGCCCGGGCGGCTGCGTCAACGGCGGCGGCCAGGTCATCCAGCCGCAGTACGTGCGCGACACCGTCGACGTGAAGGCTCTGCGCGCCAAGGCGCTCTACGACGCCGACGCCTCCATGGAGCTGCGCATGTCTCACGAGAACCCGTCCATCATCAAGCTCTACGACGAGTGGTACACCGAGGGCTATGGCAAGGGCAAGGCGCATCAGGCCCTGCATACGAGCTACGTCGCCCGCGAGAAGTATCCCAAGGAGTAGGCGGTAGGCCCAGCGCTCTTTGCGAGCAACCTGACTGAGTGAAAGGCGAGCGTCCGGGGGTTCCCTCGGACGCTCGTCCTTTGCGTTGCGTCGCGGGCGTCGTACAATGCCAGATGACGCCAAGTCCGCGAACGGAGACCAGTGCGTTTCTTTCGTTTCGTGACCAGCAGACCATGACTTGAGGGGAGGAATTGATCGTGGGAAGGAAGCTGCCCGTTGGCCTGCAAGACTTCGAGGGCCTGAGGAAGGACGGCTACGTCTACGTCGACAAGTCCGCATTCGTCCACAAGTTGGCGCATGAGGGGAAGGCGTACTTCCTAAGCCGTCCCCGTCGCTTTGGCAAGAGTCTGCTCATCTCAGCCCTCAAGTATTACTGGGAGGGCAGGAGAGACCTCTTTGAAGGCTTGAAAATCGTTGGCTTGGAGGGGAATGCGCCTCACGCATGGGAGTCGCGCCCGGTTTTTCACTTGGATTTCGATGGGGCAAACTACGAGATTGACAGTCTCGAGGATGCGCTCGATGTGAGGATCGAGCGCTGGGAGATGAGGCACGGTCTCAAGAGTCGCGGCAAGACTTCGGGCGACCGCTTCCATAGCCTCTTGGAGGCTGCGCACGACAAGACGGGCCATCGTTGCGTGGTGCTCGTGGACGAATACGACAAGCCCCTTCTTGACGCGATGGAGAAGCCCGAGCTCGTGGAGCACAACCGGGCTGTGCTGAAGGGCTTCTTCTCCGTTCTCAAAGGGGCGGACGAGCATCTGTGCTTCGTGTTCGTCACGGGCGTGACGAAGTTCAGCAAGGTGTCCATATTTAGCGACCTCAACAATCTGCGTGACATTTCGCTCAGTGAGAAATACGCCGCGGTTTGTGGTGTGACGGAGACGGAGTTGGTCGACTCGTTTGGGCCGGAGCTGGAAGCCTTCGGCGGCAGACGGCGTATGAATAAGGAATCGTGCGTCAAGGCCCTCAGGGCACAGTACGACGGCTACTGCTTCCATCCCGACGGACCAGACGCACCGGGTGATGCCAAGGTCTACAATCCCTACAGCCTGCTCAGCGCTCTCGTCGAACGTCGTCTCGGCTCCTGGTGGTTCCAGACGGGCACGCCGACCTTTCTGGTGCGCAGGATTGTGGATTCGAGACTGGAGCCAGCGCAACTCACGGACGGTGGTATCTACGCCACCGAAGGCCGGCTCTCGGACTATAGGGCGGACGACCCAGATCCCATTCCGCTTCTCTATCAGGCAGGCTACCTCACTATATGTGCCAGCGACGAGAACACGGGTGAGTATGCGCTTGCCATACCAAATGCGGAAGTCAAGTGGGGCCTCCTCTCGCTTCTCGCTCCTGCGTACGCGCCTGACTATGGGGCGGCGCGTGGCACGGACGTGTTTGCTCTGAGGCGCCTCGTCGAGAAGGGAGATCTGGATGGGGTCCGTGACGTGCTCATTGCGCTCTTTGCGTCCATCCCTTACACACGAGCCGATGACCCCTTCGAGCATTACTTCCAGGCGGTGATATGGCTTGTCTTCACGTTGTTGGGACGATACGTGAGCTGTGAGGTTCACACCGCGAGGGGGCGTGCCGACTGCATCGTTGAGACGCGCGACTACGTCTATCTCTTTGAGTTCAAGCGCGATGGCACCGCCAAAGATGCTCTCGAACAGATTGACAAGCAGGGCTATGCCGCACCGTTTGTCGCCGATTCGCGCACGCTGTACAAGGTGGGCTGCACGTTCGACTCAAAGACCCGCCAGCTCGTAGGTTGGGACGTGCGCGGATAACTTGCGCACCTCCTCCGGCCCCTCAAACTGCACGCGGACTGAGTGGTTTGCCCGCGGACAAACTCCTCCGTCCCCACTGTCCGTCCATTGTCCCGCGGACAAACTCCTCCGTCCCCATTGTCCTCTGCTAAAGTAACAGACTCGTGGGCCCGCGTCGGACATAGGAGGAGAGCATGGCCATAGAGCTTGTCAGGGAGTTTTTCTCGCAGCGTGGGATTGCGGATCGGATACAGGAGTTTGACGTGTCCAGCGCTACCGTCGATTTGGCGGCGCAGGCCCTGGGGTGCGAGCCGTGCCGCATCGCAAAGACGCTCTCCTTTCTCGTGGACGGTCGCGCCATTTTGGTCGTTGCGGCGGGAGACGCGAGGATTGATAACCCGAAGTTCAAGGCCCAGTTTGGGGCCAAGGCAAAGATGCTGTCGCCGGCACAGACGGAGACGCTGGTCGGCCATGCTGTGGGCGGCGTCTGCCCGTTTGCCGTGAAGGAGGGCGTGCCGGTCTATCTCGACGAGTCGCTGAAGAGGTTCGAGACGGTCTTTCCCGCTTGTGGTAGCAGCAACAGCGCGATTGAGCTCACGATTCCCGAGCTTGAGGAGTACTCGGGCTTCGTCGCGTGGGTCGACGTCTGCAAGAATTGGCGCGACTGACCCGCGCTGGCGCGTCGCTAACGCCCCTTGAAGTAGGCGACAAGAATCTCCTTGATGTGGTGGTAGCGCCTGGCGTAAGAGTTCTCCACCCGTATGAGCTGAAAGCCGTGGCGCTGGCAGATGGCCTCTTTCTGCTGGTCGCGCGCCTTGACGACCTCGTCGCTGACGTGTTCCTTGCCGTCCACCTCGATGGCAAGGACGGGGATTCGGGATTTGTCGGGCTGCACCTCGTACACAACGAAGTCAAACCGCCCGGTGAAGAAGAGCCGCTCCTTGGGCAGCTCCTCTTCAAACACAGCCGCGATGGGTACCTCGTGCTCGACGACATGCTTGGCGCCCGTGAGGAAGATGTTGTCGAGCGCGTGGTTGAGCGTCTCGAGAAAGGCCCGTTCCGTTTGCGTGCTGTAGGGCTTCACGCCGAGCGCCCTGGAGGAGACCGCACGCGGAGTGACGCGGGTGGTGCCATTCGAGCCGACGTACCTTGCCAGCTCGTAGATGTCGTCGACCTCTTCGCGGGTGGCGTGGAGGCGCTCCAGCTCGCGCGTGCTTGAGACCATGACGAGCTTGTCGCGTGCGCGCGAGGTGGCCACGTTGATGAGCTCGCGATTTTCGGTGAGCCATTTGTACGTGCCCGGCGAGGTTCGGTCGGTCAGTGCCAGGGAAAAGAGTATGACGTCCTTTTCGTCGCCCTGGTAGGCGTGGACGGTGCCGCAGGTGGCGTTGGAGACGCCCCGCTCGTCGAGCGCTTGCTGGATGGCCTCGCGCTGGTTGGCGAAGGGCGTGATGATGCCGATGCTGAGGTCGGGATGCTCGAGGGCGTACCGCGCGACGATCTCGGCCTCGCTTGGCGCGGCGTTCTTTACGGGCGAAGAGTCGTGTTCGATGTCGATGAACTCGAGCGCCTCGGGCAGTCTGCGTCCGGACTTGACCTGGAGCCTGCCCGCGTAATACTTCTGGTTGTTGAATCCGATGATGCGCTCGTCGCAGCGGTAGTGCATGTGGAGCAGGATTTCGTTGCTCACCGAATCGCACGCGAGGAACGTCTTGTAGACGGAATTCTCCACGTAGTCGTACTCGTCGGTCACCTGATAGGAGCGGCGCAGCGCGAGGTTGTCGGACTTGTCGATGACGACGACAGGATTGAGCTGCTGGGGGTCGCCGACGAGGATGAGATTCTTGCCGCGAAGGATGGGCACGAGTGTCGTGGCCGTGTCGCATTGGCTCGCCTCGTCGATGATCGTGATGTCGAAGGAGGGCGCAGGAGGGCCGAGCCTGTGGGCCGAGATGCAGGTGGTCGCGATGACGGGAAAGATGCGCTGCAGTGCTTTAAGGTTCTCTGGCTCGGAGACGTGAGTCGTGAAGCGCTTCGCTCGCTCTGCTATGGGGTCATCGGACATCACGATGTCAAGCAACTCGGCGTTGCGGGGCTTTCCCAGCTGTTGGATGCGATAGAGCGACGCCCCAAGGAGAAATTGCAAAAGCGCGTCACGGTCTCCGCTGGTCAGCGTTCGCGCTTGCTCAAACAGGTCATCCAAGAAGTGCATGCCCTCGAGTTTCTTGTCGACTTGGGCCAGCTGCTTGCTCTGTAGCTCCACGGTGAAGTTGAGGTTGTCGTTCGAAGAGGC
>CACXDP010000302.1 GCA_902766445.1 uncultured Coriobacteriaceae bacterium | reverse complement strand
GGGCACTCCCTTCTTAATTCCTAGTGACCCGAGGGATTATACCCCCGATTACATCGCTTTGTCGCGTCGGCATCGAGACATTGTGTGCTCCACCTGACAACCACGCAACTTCACGCTACCCCAAATGGGCCATATTTCAGTCTCAAGAGAAACCATGTGTAGTTAGGGAGTGCGTAAAGGCTACCGCTCCGCTACCCGATGGGTTGCAAGAGATGCCCTGAGGTGGCACCGGTCAAACGCGGCTCAGGACGACGACCCGCGCGGGCAGCCTCGACGGCACGGACCACCCGGCGCACCGCGCGGGCAGCCTCATCCGACGAAAGTAGCGTACAGTCAGCCCCCAAGCGCGAGATGCCCGCAGCCAAGAGCTCGGGCACCTGCGGTGTCACGTCAAGGACACGGGAGGCGTAGATGCGTGAGCGCCCCTGCAGGTCAGTACGTACGGGGAATTGCTCCCCGGCATCGTTACGCAGACGAAGGTCCCTGCGACGCAACGCACAACGAGCACAGTCATGGACGCAGCAATCGGCGACCTGAAGCACACAATGCTCGCTGGTCATAGCTCGCACTCGGCCGAGCACCATGAGCCCGAGCGGCATTGCCGTAGTCCGCGTCAGACACATGACCTCTTCAAGCGATAATTCCGGCGAGAGCCATGCCGCGCAGTCGCCTGATTCCTCTAACATCGTGAGGCAAGCAGAATTGTGTACGGGGATGCAGCCGCGTATCTCAGCCAAGGCCCCTCGTTCTCGTGCCAGCACAAGTTCCGACACATTGCCCACAGCAACGGGCATCCCCTCACGTACCCACCGATCCAAGCGGTCGTGGTCCAGCTCACGGCACACCTCGTCAAGAAGTGGCACGACGTCTGCTGGCCAGTCGCCCTCATGCAGCGCATCCGCCGTCGCGTACAACCGCGTAGCCCCAGCGTCGAGCGCCGCCCACGCACTCGATGCATCCGCCACCAGCGCGCACACCTCAGCGGCCGCAGCAAGAGGTGCTACGGAGGAATCAGTCCCCCTCACAGCAGATTCTAATTGGTTGAGCTGCCCCATTCGCGGTACCTTAGGAAGCGAACGGGAAGCATACGGAACAAGAAGTGCTTCCTCCAGTGCCGCACACGCCTCGGCCCGCAGCTTGTGCACGGCAGAGAATGCCATGCCACACCCATCGTCAAGCTCCACGTCGAATGAGACGGCTTCGAAGGGCGATCCCCCCATGCGGCCCACATGAGCAACAAGGTCCTCCCGCGTCACCGCGCGTGTCTTTGCCCGTTCGACCACAAACCCTTTGACGCAAGCCGTGGCTGCACCATCCTCTGTGGACAGGCACACCTCGAAGGGCTCGCTCAGATGCGCGCGAACACCCACATGCACCGCGCGCCTGCGCGGAATCTCCATCTCAGCAGCCACGGCACCGGCCCTCATGGCCGCTTCGCTCCTTATCACCCGCACGAGCGACCCCTTCTCAACCGCACGGGCAGTCTTGCACGATATGACATCACCAGCACAGGCATCATCTGGCGCATAGGTCGTAAGGAATTGGCTTGGGTCGCTCACGGGTCGCAGCTCCAAAAGGTCGCCCTTCCCCACGGGCTTGTTCAGCGCCACGTCGACTTCGGCAACGCGTACGGTGCGCATCCGGTCTCTTCCTCCGCGCGTTCCCCCGCGGCGAACCTTCACACTACCGTACGAGCGAGCATCCACGACGGTGCCTACCAGCTCTCCACGATTGTTGGAGCGCTCGTAGCTCATCATCTCGTCACCCGACGTCGCCCAGAGGTACGCATCGGTAAAGTCTCGGTTGAACGCCCGCTTCAACCGCGTATGGCGAGCGGCTGTATCCTCATCCGTAGGAGTGCGGTGCGCCGCCAAGTCGTCCAGCTGCACACGATACGTGCCCACGACGGCATACACGTAATCAGGTCCTTTGAGCCTGCCCTCGACCTTGAGCGATGCGACACCCGCGCCAAGCAAAGCGGGTAGATCATCATACGTGCACATGTCTTTCGGGCACAATGGACGCCCCCGCACGGCCGAGGAAAGAACCTCCCCCCGTCCGTCTACCAGCTCGTACGGTAGCCGACACGGTTGTGCGCAGGCACCACGATTGGCGGAACGGTCGCCCGCACAAGAGCTCATCTGGCAAACGCCCGAATAGCAAAAGCAGATGGCTCCATGCCCAAAGCACTCCAGGTCCACACCTTCCGCAGCGATGCGACCTATCTCCGCAAGCGACAGCTCTCGCGAAAGCGTCACGCGATCAGCCCCAAGCTCGCGACACCACCTCACACCACGCGCGTCATGGACATTGGCCTGCGTCGATACGTGGCACTCGATATGCGGCCACAAGCGCCGCACCTCAGCGAGCACGCCCCAATCCTGAATGATGAAGGCGTCTGCCCCCAAAATCCACGCGCGACGAATAAGCGCGAGCACGCTCGGAAGCTCGTCTTCGCGCACCACAACGTTAACGGTTACGTAGACCCGCGCACCTGCCAGATGAGCACGGCGACACGCCTCTCCAAACATCTGCGCGTCAAAGCTCTGCGCTCCACGCCTCGCATTGAACGTTTGTCCATAGCCGCAATAAATGGCATCAGCCCCTGCGGCGAGCGCCGCATTGAATTCGGCAGGCCCGCCCGCAGGAGCCAGTAATTCGAGCACCCGCCTACACCAGCCGGGCGAACTTGCGCTTGCCATGCTGGATGACGGTCCCGGCAACGAGCATACCAGGATCGACGTTGTAGGCCTTGGCGGCGATCGCCTCACCGTTGACTTTGACGCCCCCGCCGTCAATGAAGCGGCGCGCCTCACCCACACTCTGAGCGAGCTTGAGATCAACCATGAGCTTGGCTAGGTACACCTTGCCCTGGTCATTGACGGTCACGACGTCTGCCGCAGCGAATTCAGGTACGTCGTCGGGAATCTCGGCACGCTTGAACTGCGCATCAAACGCCGCGGACGCCGCAGCGCCCGCCCCCTCGCCGTGATACAGATCCACGATATTGGCAGCGAGCTGACGTTTGCGCGCGTAGGGATCCGCAGTGCCGGCCTTGAACTCGTCCTCGATGGCATCGATCTCGTCGATGGAGAGAGTCGAGCACAGACGGAAGTACAGCGGCACAATCTCGTCGGCGATGGACATGAGCTTGCCATACATGTCGTTGGGTTCATCGGTGAGACCGACGTAGTTGCCATAG
>CACXDP010000301.1 GCA_902766445.1 uncultured Coriobacteriaceae bacterium | reverse complement strand
GTCACCGTGGGCGGTGTTGCCGGTGACGTCCCTCCCCACGACGACGTCACCGACGGCCTTTACATAGATGCCGCCACCGTTGCCGTCAGCGATGTTGCCATCGATCGTTCCATACGCCTTGTAGTTACCCCCAACCGGTTCATCAACGTAGAGCCCGCCACCATTGCCATGAGCGGTGTTCGACAGAATCTCGCAGTTGAAATCAAAGCGTCCCGCACAGTAGAGGCCGCCGCCGTTCTCGGTGGCCGTATTGTGTTCGATGGTGTAACCGTAATCTATCTTCTCTATCCGGCCATTGCAGTAGATGCCACCGCCGTTACGTGCGGTATTGTCAGCAATCCTGCTCGAACCATACGTCATATCGAGCAAAACCGTATTGGTCGCGCCGTCGATTCCGCCACTGTAGATGCCACCGCCATTACCATGCGCAACGTTGTTCTCTATTGGCGTGCTAGATGCGCCTATGAACTTAAGCAAACTCCCGTAGTTACAGATTCCACCGCCGTTCCCCTGGGCCTCGTTGTTCTTGAAGACCGACCCGAATATCGTCAATGACGCGTCCCATCCGCACTCACTCTTGCTCGCGTTGTAGATGGCGCCTCCGTTCTTCTGAGAAACGTTACCTAAGAAGTTGATGCGTTCTATAGTCAGCGATCCAGCATTCCAGATGGCACCGCCATCGCCCGTGTTGTTTCCGCCCGTAATGAGGTCCGTACCCATCGGATCCTCCCACCTCAAGTCGGCCGTGAGGGTTACGTTCGAACCCGCACCAATCATTAGCACGTAGCCATTGTCCGTGGGCTTGGTGAGTCCACGATCGAGAGTGTGGCCCTCGAGATGGATCGCGATATTCTTGGAGCCGTTCACCTGAAGAGGCTCGTCGGTCGAAGTAGCCTTGATGTCTTCCTTCATCCTGATGTGAACTTTTTCGTCGTACTTGCAGCCGTCAATCGCTGCCTTTAACTCCGCCCAGCTCGTGACTTCGACGGTTCGCTCCGAATTGGCCTGTGCCATAAGCACCGTGTCATCCGGAGCATCCTGCGAGCCCTCGTCCGACTCATCGCCCGACTCGTCGCCCGATTCTCCCACAGGCAAGCCGTCCTCGGGTGACCCCTCGACCTCGTCGGCCTGAGGGTCGCTCTCCTCGCTGTCGGCACTATCCTGTGAGACCGCGCCCTGGTCTTCGCCCGGGTTTTCCTCAAGCAAGCCGTCCTCGGGTGACCCCGCGACCTCGTCGGCCTGAGGGTCGGGCATCTGCTGAGCCAAGGCCAGCGTGGCGAATACGGATAGGCAGCAGAGCAAGGCTATGATGATTCCCAGCACTGGAGGGCGATGTTTTGCAGAATGCCTCATAGTGGTGTCCTTTCAGGTTTGTTAGTGCGGCGCTTATTCTTAGACAGTATTGTAACCTCAAAAAGGACTAAAAACAGTGGGGACGGGGGCGTTCGTCCGCGAGGATCTCGCGGACGAACGCCCCCGTCCCCACTGTCCCAAGTGCGATACTATCTTCACTAAGGAACGAGAATTGAGGATACGATTACCCATGAAAAGACCTGTTATAAACACGCTTTCCGTCCGGTTACCGCTGCTCTTTGTTGCCAGCACAGTGGCCATCATGGGCGTCATGATTCCCTTGGTGTATCAGCGCTTCCACGACCGCATGATAGATCAGTATACGCGCATGGCCGAAGGTGTCACTCAGCTCATGGTCAATGCCTTCGATGCAGAGAAGGTCGATGAGTATATAGAGCACAACTTCGAGCTTCCCGAGTATGTCGAGACTGTCGACTACCTCTACACCCTGCGAGACAATTATCCCGACATCCTCTACATGTACATCTACCGCTTCGAGGAGGACGGTGGACACGTCATCATCGATCTGGACGCGGACTGGTGGGAGAACGGACAAGGCTACAAGCCAGGCTACCTATGGTCGCTTGACGTTATCGAGGAACCCTATGCCTCACACTTGTCGGAGGTCATGAGGGGAGAGAAGATCGCCGGTTATTCCGAGCTGACGAAGGAAGACGGTTATCTGTTTACGTACACCCGCCCAATATTCCGAAGCGACGGCAGCTACGCTTGCACCGCATGCGTCGACTTCTCGATGGACTACCTGTCTGGGAAGGACAGGGCGTTCACCCTGCAGCTCGCCCTCATTGTGCTGGGCTTCGGCGCGATTGTGCTCGTGTTCGACTTCCGCATCGTTCGCAGGCGCGTGACGCACCCACTGGACAAGCTGTCGCTCTGCGCAAGTAAGTTTGCCTACGATACGGAAGAGGATCGGTCCTACAACCTTCAGCTTCTAGATGCCCTAAACATCAACACCGGCGACGAGATCGAAAGCGTCTATCACACGCTGCAATCCGTCACGAGCGATAGCTGCCAAGCAACGGCAAACCTCTCCCAAGCGCTGGCAGACATCAAGGAGAGGGACGGAATGATCACGGCTATGGCCCAAGATTACCGGACCATCTTTTTCATCGATCTCGACAAGGACGAGTGTACCTGTGTTCGCGCCTCTACCACGACAGATACAGGCGACAAGTGTAAGGGACGCGTCTTCTCGTTCCAAGACGGCTTTGCAGACTATGCTGAGCGCTATGTTGCGGCATCGGATCGCGATGAGTTCCTTCGCTTTGTGGATCCCGACAACATCCGCGAGGAACTAGCTCACGAAACCATGATCTCGCTCATCTACCTGAGCACAAAAGACGACACGGAACAGTACGAGATGCTTCGTATTGCAGGTGTCCGCACCATCGCGGAACGCGATGACCGCATCGTCCATGCCGTCGCCGCGGGCTTCTCCGATGTCGATCGGCAAATACGCGAAGAGCTCGAGCACAGACACGCGCTTACGGAGGCGCTTGCGCGCGCCGAGGAGGCCAATACGGCAAAGACGGCCTTCCTCAGCTCGATGAGCCATGAGATCCGCACGCCCATGAACGCGATAATCGGTCTCGACAACATCGCGTTGCAGGAAGAGAACATCCCCCAGCGCACCCGTGACGAGCTCGAAAAGATCGGTGCCAGCGCACGGCATCTTCTCGCGCTTATCAACGACATCTTGGACATGAGTCGCATCGAGTCCGGCCGCATGGTACTCAAGGCAGAAGTCTTCTCGTTCACGGAGATGGTGGACCAGATCAATATCATCATCAACGGACAATGCGAGGACAAGCGCCTGACCTACGTGAGCCAGACCATCGGAACGACGGATGAGAACTTCGTAGGCGACGCCCTCAGACTGAGACAGATTCTCATAAACATCCTCGGCAACGCGGTTAAGTTCACCGATGCGCCGGGGACCGTCAGCTTCGTCATTGAGCAGACCAGCCAAACCGGCGACATTCAGAACCTGTGCTTCACCATCCAGGACAGCGGCGTAGGCATGGATGAGGCATTCATTCCCAAGCTCTTTGAGCCCTTCGCGCAGGAGGATGCCACCTCCACCAATCGCTATGGCGGGAGTGGCCTTGGCATGGCCATCACCAAAAACATGGTCGACTTGATGGGTGGCAGCATTACCGTCAAGAGCAAGAAGGGACACGGCACGACCTTCACCGTCACCATACCCTTACAGCGGGCGGAGTCTGTCGAGACGTCCGAAGTGGTGGACGAGGGCGATTCGATCGTCTCCGTGGCGGGCCTTCACGTACTGATTGCGGAGGACATGGAAATGAATGCCGAGGTCCTGGCTGACCTTCTTGAAATCAAAGACGTGAGCTCGGAGTGGGCGGAGAATGGGCAGATTGCGGTCGATATGCTTTCACAAAGCGAGGAACACCATTTCGACGCCATCCTCATGGACATGCGCATGCCGGTCATGGACGGCCTGAGCGCCACTCGCGAGATTCGAAAGCTCGACCGTGCAGACGCCAAAGAGATGCCGATCATCGCACTTACCGCCAACGCCTTCGAGGAAGACGTGCGAGCCTGTCTGCAGGCGGGCATGGATGCGCACCTCTCCAAGCCGGTAGACATAGACGCCCTGGAGCAAACCCTCGGCAAGCTACTGGCAAGAGGATAGGCGCGGCAAAAGACCTCGGCGCGGCAAGTGCCACGACATGCAAGCCCAAACCTGAGGGTGACTTCGCCATAAGCGGTGTCGAGATGTAAAGTAGGCTTTACATGTCAATCGGTGTTATGTTATACTGATGTAAAGTTTGCTTTACATCTAGGAGGCGAGATGCAGAACCGCATCGCCAAACTCAGAAGCAGTCAGGGCCTCACCCAACAGGGTCTTGCCGACGAGATAGGCGTCTCGCGGCAGACGATCATCTCGCTCGAGCGTGGGCGCTATAACCCTTCGATCTTCTTGGCCCACAAGATTGCCGCACGGTTTGGGCTCACCATTGAGGAAGTCTTTATATTCAAGGAGGAAGAGTAGCATGACCATGTCTCGAAAGAATCTCATCTATATGGCCGAACTCCTCATAGGCATCGTCGTCGTAGTCTTGGGCTGCCTGGAATACGTCGACTCATACTGGAGCGGGATTGGCGGCGCCCTTGCCGGCGTCGCGGCGATTCGCCTTGTCATGGCGGTGCGTTATGCTCGTGACCCCGCCTACGCGCGCAAGGTCGAAGTTCAAAGCTCCGACGAGCGGATCGCCTTCGTGGCAGGGCGCTCGGCAGACATGGCCTTCCGGCTCAGCATCCTCGGGCTCGCATTGCTCGCGATCGTGCTCCGGCCCCTCGGGTATGCCGACGTGTCGCGCACGCTCGGCCTGGTCATGTGCGCCGAGACAACGCTGTATTGGGTGACCTACCTGGTCATGTCGCGCAAATACTGAAGGCTCTGTACAGGAGTCGTCGCGAACCCAACCCGCCCGTCAGTCAGGCCTGCGGAAGATGCTCTCGACGGTCTCGGGATACTCGTCAGCGGCGCTCGCGGAATACGGGTTGAACTCCATCAGGTCGTTGAATCGCGGGACAACGCGCCTTCTGGTCTCCGACGTCTTCCTGCCCAGAATGCCAGAGAGCTCCTCGTCGGCCTCCTGTCTCATCTTCGCTTTGCTGCACAGCATGCCGCCGCCCGACTTGGGAAAGTCAAACCGGAAGTCAACGAACGGGACGCAGGGCACGCTCGTCTCGATGGTCAGCTCGGC
>CACXDP010000300.1 GCA_902766445.1 uncultured Coriobacteriaceae bacterium | reverse complement strand
TTGAGCAGGAAGAGGATGTCATGAGTGCCACCACGCCAATATAGTGAGGTACCCGTAAGGGCATGGGCGTGGCCGGCAATGATTTCGTCCAGCTTTGGGATTCTATTACGTAGGTCCGTATAGAGCGCCCAGAGTAGCGTGTCATGAAAGAACATGGGTTGTTCGTTAATCACGAACTCATGCAGGTGAATCATCTCGTGCATGACCACGCGGTCATCATCAATGGATTCGGGCGGAAGACAGATTACCTGCTCCTGTTCGTCGAAATAGCCACCACAGTTATCCAGCTCTTCTACCTTGGGATGGAACCAAAGGTAGGTGAAGTACTCAATCTCCGGAGGCAACGATACCTCGTCATCGATCCACTCATCGCTCCCCGTGGGCTTCGACTGGCATTTGATGAGCTCATAGGAACTCGTGTCTGGCATGAAGAGCATGTCTTCGAACAGCTCGTTGAGATCCTGCATCCTATCAAGCAGCCTCTTCTCCTCGGTATGGGCATCGGCCATTACCCACTCCATGTACCAGCTTTCATCCGTTTTCATGAGCTATTCTCTCCTAATCGTCCCTCTCCCTCAGCTCGACGAACCGCCTGAGCCGTGCCGTTTCATCGGGGCGCCACCGCTTGAACAGATAGACCGGGCCTATGCCCAGTTCTTGCAGTTCGTACAAACGCTTCTCCCTCTTACTTCTTGGCTCTCTGTCGCGCAACAATGGGTGCGAGATCTTAAGATGCTGGTTTACCCAATGTTGGTCGCAAAGGTCATGCCAATCACCCCAGACCTCGATGAGACGTAGGCAAAGATTCAGAACTTCCTCGTCTAGCCCACCTGGACGCTTTCTCTTGGCTTTGGCTGTTGGTGGTTCTTGGGTGGATGACAGTGGCTCCGAAGGCTCTAGGTACTCCATTTCAATGGCCGGGGAAACAACAATGTCTGGCACCATTTCATTGACTTGCGCCGTTATAGATGCCTCGTCTCCCAAATCTTCCGTCTCCGCTTCTTCCTCTTGGATGCCAAAGGCTGTGTCATTAAGAACGTCGTCTAAGGCCGTTTCGGGTTCTGTGTCGGCTGGTATACTTTCGTACTCATGCAGCGTGACTCCAAGCTCGTCAAAGACATCGGCAATCGCGTCCGCGCTAGGAGACAGAGATGCAACACCTGACCTGGTGTAGCCGCTTATCGATGCAACCCAAGCCGCGGTCTCGTAATACCTGACTATGGAGCTCTCTTCTTTGCCCACCAGGAGCCAAACGGCATCGATGTTCTTGCCCTCTGTCGAAATGACATCCGCATAGTACTTGTGGTAGGAGTCGTCAAACGTGCTCCATCCGCTGTCTTCGGGAATCGTGACGGACTTGAGCGCCCTGTACTTTGCGTCAAGGATGTAATGCTTGCGAATGCCCTCTGATTCGAGAACCAGAAGATAGTCGGGCGTGTAGCACGCATTGAGAGCCTGTGGTGCGAATGCTCTCCTCGGTGATTTCCTAAGCAAAGTGAGGTCGTTCTCAAGTCTGCCGTCCCAATAGATAACGGGTTGGTAGTAGAGTCGGGCCTTAACATCGCTCCTTGCAAGGCGATACAGGCTGCTCACAGTTCGCTCATTCTTGAAGAACCATACTTCGTTCTCCAAGCTGTATTGGGCATTTATTGTGGGTTCACGATAAAGATCGTCCAAATCGAAACCTGCCGACCTCAATGTCTCGAGAATTCGGAACAGGCAGTAGTACTCATAGAGTTTGTCGAGGCGCAAAGCGTGAAGCGCCAGACTCTCGCGAGCTAGTGAGAAGTACCCGAATGCGCGCCATCTTTCAATCTGTTGGTAGATTGCGGAGTAGGCGCGTACCTCTTGGAATACCTTCGTCCGCTGTGGAGGTGATGCCGTTCCGGCATTCGTGTTGACTCCGGGAAGGATGCTCTCATACGTAATCAACAGGCGTTGTGCCCTCGTGCGCATTTCTTCTATTTGAGCTATGAGATCAAGCTGGTGCCTTGCGCACTCTTCCATGACCACCATGGCCGGAAGCTCGTACTCTCCTTTGATCGATTCGAGGTCGTCGATACAGACCTGCACCGACTCGTGGAATCTCAGCATGACGCTTTCGGCAGAGCGTAAGGCCCCGAGTACCATCTCAGAGAGGAACGCCAAGACGACGCGATTCTCGTAGTTGTCGAAGCTCTTGGTCTTGACCTCGGTTCTCACGTAACGCGGAAAGAAGTTCCTTCCATTGAACTCGATACCAGTATCTGCCTGCACCTCGGTCATCACGTCGCCGTTTCTCATGAGCCACGTGAACTCACTCACACCGAGCTGCCTCACGCTGTAGCCCGATAACCGCTTTTCAGAGCCGGTTACGATGCAGTGCGCATTGGTGCGGAAGTACGAGGTCCAGCTCTCGTAAGAGTCAAGCACCCCCTGAACGAGCCTAAGAAACGACGTCAATGACTTTGAGGCGCCGTGCTGCATAGTGCTCTCAAGGATTGCATACCTATCTGGCACACCATCATCTGATGCGAACATCCAATCGGCTACCGAATCATCACCCGAATCCAGAAGCAGATTGAGCATCTGTCGCACTTCTTGAGATCTCACCGCTTCGGAACAGCCACAGGGAATGTCCCGTGTAAGGAAGGTGCCGAACCCATCGATGCTGATTCCAATGCGAACCATGCCGTACGTGAGCCAGAACAGCTTCACTTGTCGGCTTGGTGCTTTGTTCTTCTCCTTGAACGTCAGGTCGTATTGGTAGAACTCATCATCGGCGTCCGCCTCGTGCGTCAGCTCCAGGTCAGCTCGAATCGGGTCTCCCTGGTAGAGGGAGACATTGACGAATCTCGCGCTTATCGCTTGTGAGCTTTTGAGCGTGAGGGAGTATGCATGGTCCTCAACACCTACGCCCGATTGCGTGATGTCTATGCCTCCATGCAGCTTAACGGCAGGATGCGCCTCCACCTCGAACGAGGTGCCATTATCTATATCGTTGAGAATGATGCGGATGCTATGCGAAGTACTGGTAGAAGCCATTTGCCTCTCCCATATCGTGCATCTGCTTCAGCTTCTCAGATGTCCTTGTCAGGGACGCACAGCTTACGCCGAGGGCTTTCACGACTTTCTCCATCTGCTCGGATGGACCGCTCAGCATGGGCAGAATCTTCTGTGAGACCGCGTAGTCGAGCGGCGCCATCTGGGACTCTTTTGATGACGTCTCCATGAGGTCCACCGCTGCGGAGACGTAGCGGGCAATCATGCTCTGGGATCTCGGAGAGATGGGGTACCCAGCCTCGTGACAGCTTCTGAAGATGGAGCCCATTGCCGATGAGATGGTCGGGTCGGGTACGTAGTCGTCCTTGCCGCCGAATACTTCCATCAGGCGCTCGTAAGGAATCGGGGCATGGACGGTCAAATCGGAACGAGTGAATGACGTATCAAGATCGATGTCGTCGTAGCCGAGCGTAATAACCCAACTACGGTCGAGGAAGCGCGGAGACAAGGCTTCAGTTGTGTGGTCGAAGTTGACTGTGGCGAGGAATCTGACCCAAGCGGGAATCCTCCAGGTGTTGTTTCCGCCGAGAGTCAAGTCCATCCCATCCCTGAACGTGTCGCACGCATGAAGGAAGGGTGCCCAATAGTGCTCGATTGGGCTGAGGTTGGCCTCGTCGAGGAGGAACAGGAAGGGGGCGTGAGGGCCCTCGGTGCCACTCTCCTTGCTCAACGTCATCAAGGAGTCATAGGCAAGCGGCAAGGTCTTCTCGTATTGCTTGGTAAGCGGGTTGAAGTATCCAATGAAGTCCCTGTATGATGCCCATCCCTTCTCGACAGGAAGCTCGGCGAACCGCTTGGCTTGGTCCGGATATGTGAGTCCAAGTATTCCGGCGAGTATGTTGCACAGACTCGTCTTGCCGGTCCCCGGTTTCCCTGCGAAGGTGGTTATGTAGCCTTGCGACATGCAGATGAGGAAGTTGACCACGTCGTTCTTGGAGTACGACCTACCAGCCTCCTCGCTGATGCGCCGGTACAGCTCATCCGCAAGTTCTTTGCCGCTAAGGGCCTCCGTATGAGTCGAGAATACAATGTTGGGGGCGGTCGCCTCTTGTGATGTCGTGGCAGTGCCTTGACCCGTCACCATTGAAACAACTCGGCGCAGAATCTCGCTATCAAGCAAGGACTTGGAGATCTCCACATCATCGATGTCGCCAATTCCAGCGAAGACCTCGTCAACAGCTTGCTGAGCTCGGTCGCGCTCTTTGACAAGATACTCCCACTGGCTCCTGACTTGAGCAACCTCATCATGCTTCTGTGAGATTTCGACCTCTATACCTTCCAGCTCTTCGCGACGCTCGGCAATTGCCTCGTCTTTGAGGCGGTCGTATTGACTTCTGGCCTCATCGGTCCTGCGCTGTGCGTCCTCAAGCTCCGACTCGGCAGTCGCGATGTCCGCCCGAAGCTCCTCGAGACGCCCCTGCAGTTGCTTGCGTTCTGCGGCGACATCATCCTGCAGCGCCGCCTCTGCGATGACACGATCCTTGAACCGTGGGTAGATTGCCTCGTCAAGGATGATTTCGCTAAGACGCTCGGCGGTGAATGACGATGCGAATCTATCAACCGCATCCGGCGAGTCACGCCAAAACTCAAAGTCGTCAAACAGCTTCTCAAGTCTGCGGCGTCTCGCCTCGTCAAGAGTGATCCGCGCAGTCTCACCAGTGCAATTGCGGATAGCATTCTTGAGGGTCCGCATGGTTGACTTGGTGAGGCCGGCAGCGTCCTTCGCAGAATTAATCGCCCTGTTAGCAACCTCAACTAGCTCCTCATCGGTGATCCAGTCATAAAGGTCTTCATCGCTCATCGAGGCACGTCGGTCGTAGAGACTGTCCAGCGTGATGAAGGCCGCAACATGCTCTCTATACCTATTCCTCACGGGGCAATAATCGAATTCGTTGCGATGGACACTGGCAACACGGTTATCAAACTCTGGCGTCGCCTTGATGCTTATTGTGCCACCCTCACGAAGGTCATAGGCGAAGGGGCCGTTTAGAATGGTTCCATCAGTCGAGGCAATCATAACAAGGTTGGTTTGCGGGGGCACGTCGCCAACAAGAGTTAGCGCATCGCCTATGGGACGCTGGAAATCCTCCCTCTCCTCTACCTGCACCACCTGAATCAGTGAACTAGACAGGGCGTTTTTGGAAAGCCGCTCAAACTCAACCTCAGAGTGTCCACGCTGGAATGATGGGTTGAGCATGCCACGGTACTGGTTCTTGTCGCCGCGCTTTGTCCCGTAATACCCGTCCTCGGGCATCTCGTCGGCATTGACAGTGACCACTACCAGCTCGCCATTCTCGTCTTGAATGGCTTCGATATGGTGGCCTCCGGTCAAGACGACAGCCATGCCGCCTTCGGTTGGGAATGCATCTTTTGCGACCTTGCAAAGCACCCCATCGTCGACTACGTACCATGGGTAGGCGTAGCAAATCGCGTCTTGTGAGGGATAATCAACCCAGCACAGCATGGGCCGACGAACGCAATCATTGGCGTCTCGTATTGTCCTCATTCTGTCTCCTTGCTCAATTGGCAACTCGTTCATTATATGTTTAGGCTTTGACGCCTTTGTCCTTCCATAGGCGAGCGAAGCAAGTCAGTCTATCGGCGTATTTGGCAAAAACTGCCAAGCTAACGCCCGTCAGGCGGCACCTCTCCGAGATGTCGCCAGCGGTTACGCCTGGATGGGCGTTAAGAATGATTTGGGCCATAACCTGGTCCTCCGTTGTCAGTTGTCCTGGACAATGGAGATTCTTACATGCAGGGCGGACAAAAATGACCGATTTGTGTGCAGGTTATGGATTGCGCAGTTCAGAGTCGGTATAGGACCTTTCCGAAATAGACGATGCAGTCATCGGACTACTCGGGAAAAATAGACAAGGTGGTAGACATAGGCCGTTCGAAGTCCTCCTATGAGGCTGGCCAGTGTCCTTGACAAATCGTTTCGAAGAAGGGTTTTAGCAGCTCAAGCAGCTTGCAAAGCATGGCTACTGCAAGGCTTGAACTTGACTCTGTATTTCCGCCTCCACACGAGCAGGTTGGAATAGAGAGAACGAGTGCAACTAGCGCGATGTAATTGGCCGCTCTAGCAACATCAAGCGCCTTGCGATCCGTACCGAGAGAGACGATGTCCGTTATCGCATCTCGATACTCTCCATCCATCCTCTTAATGTCATCGCACTTGTTTTTGACTTGCCCGTAAAGGCGGCCCGATTGTTTTTCTGCAGCGAGAACAACGACTTCGTCTTCGTCGTTTTCACGGCCAGATTCGACTGTCGGTTCAAGGCATAGTGGCAGCTTCTTTTCAAGATGTATTATCGCTCTTTCGATAACTTCAAGTACTTCACGATTGTCCAAACTTGTCTCTAACACGAATTGCCTAATCTCGTCCACCTGCTTCGCGCTATACCTACCAAAACGGACATTCGCAGAATTTCGAAAAGTAGTGTATTGTCGGGCAGAAAGGTCAACGTAGGACAATAGAGTAAGCTTAAGCAGGATTTCCTCAATCGTATCCGAGAGATAAGTGAACAGGTCAGGTGAGCCAACTGACGCCATTTCCTGCCCATACTCTTCGTGAGCCTCATTAGCAATCCCACACAAGACATAGCAGTTCTCACAAGGCTCATCACTTTCAAATATGTGCCATCTTCGGCGTATCTCAAGCTTGTCAAAGCCAGGGCAGGTCATCTTGTTATAGGCATCTATTCCCAACGCATATGTGAGTCGAGCGACATCGCGAAAACTCGATTTCGTGTAATCGTTTTCGAGTGACAGAAGCCCATCGGCTCCGGCTCCATCGAAGAGCGCGAGCTGGATGGTGGGGTTCCTAGTAGCCGAATGCGCAAACGCGCCCCTAAAGTACTCATACATCCACTTGCATGCTTGGTCGTACATTATGTCCTGAATGAATCGAGTGGCTTTGCTCAGTTCGCTGTGCCTATCGGAGACCTCCCAACTGAAGCCACTTTTTCGGTGTGCGACTGCATGAGGATTGCTGTGCCAAGCCTCATCAAGCTTTTCAGTCCATGTTTCCCTTATTGAAAAGGCTGCACAAACCACTGTTAGACTGTCTTCAAGCCGAAACAAGCTAAGGTTGACAGATATAAAAGGTTCAGGGAGTTTCCCCCTTGAATACTCGGGCGCAAAGGTATTGACGTCTATGCTAGCTACGTTATCAAGGTGAACGCACATCATCTCCTGCGAAGCGGAGTGATTCTGAAGAACAACTCGCAAAACCTCTTCGCGACGTCTCTCTGAAGCATTGCTCCACTTCCACGCTCTGAGCGCACTAACGAGCGCCGAAGTCATGCTAGGCGTAAATACCTCGGATACCCATAGGCCGAGGACCGAGACATGGATACCGGCGGGAACAACATATTGGGGATCCGGGTAGGGCCAATCTCCCTTGTTCTCGTAATGAACCTTACGAAATACCTCTGCATTCGAACATGCGATTGCGGCGAGCTTCCTCGCTTTGCGAGGAATGATTCTTGAGTCACTATCCAAAAGCGGACGTGAAAACCTATACATCGTGTCAAACCATTCGTGGCCTGCTCCCAGCATTGGCATTTCGGTCTCGCACGTAGTTGTATTGAAAACTTTCGGGTCAGTATTCATGGCAGGCCAATCCCAAATCAGCCATCAATACGTAGATACGTCAGCTCAAACTGCTTCACGCGCCGCATCTCGGGCATCATCGTCTCAAGCGCGAAGGCGTTTCCGGAGTCGAACTTCTGCCAGATGTCGAGTCCTCGGTCCAGCAGGATGTCCCAGCTGTCGTCTATCCGCAGATGCCGCGCATGGATGCCGGTGTCGTTCAGCTCCCAGGTGAAGTCGATGTCCATGGGCTCCACGGCCTCGGCAATCTGACGCAGGTAGTCGACCTGTCGGTCCGGGTTATAGGCGTCCGGTGCTGTGATCAGGTGCACTCTGGGAGACGCCTTGGTGTAGTCGAGGTGCTTTATGAGCACGCCCATAAGCTCCATGACGTTCCTGCACTGGTGGAACGTGCGCACGTACGGGTCGATGATCTCCACCCTCTCAGCGCCTTCGAGGTACGGACCAAAGAGAGAGTCGTAGGAGACCCCACGCTGATTCTCGCGGTAGGACACCAAGCCCTCGCGCAGAGTAGGGGCGGTTTCGGCGGGGACGGGTTCGGCCTCCATTGGAGCAGCGGAGGGCATCGCCGCAGTTTCTACGGGCACGGCAGTGGGACCCGCGCCATCCCACGGCACGAGGTCCAGCGAGTGGTACTCTCCCGGCCACTCCACCTCCTCGAGCGTCTGCACGCTGCGGACCGTGCCGTTCTCCAGGTCGCGGTAGCTGAACTCCACCCGCTCGAAGGTCTCGTCGATGCGGTAGAGCTGGTCCTTCACGCGCTCGCGCATCTCCATGGCGAACTCCAGGAGCTCGCGCGCTTCGTCCTTGGTCTGGTTGCGCCCAGGGAAAAGGATCTTAAGCAGGCCGGAGAAGGTCTTGTTGACGCCGTCCTTGTCGCGCGTGGAGAGCGTGGGCGAAAGTTGGAACCACCGGTCGTAGCCGCCCGCGTAGTCGAGCGTGCGCAGGTGCCGCAGCGCCTCGGCCAGGTAGTCCACGATGAGGCCGAAGTCGGTGCAGAACATGTCGCCCCGGATGATGGACATCTCCCAGCCCGGCACGTAGGCGTGCAGGCGGTCGATGAAGGCGGGGTCGTGGTACATGGCGGGCAAGTCCTCGAAGAGGTCGGCCGAGCGGATCATGTAGCCTACGTCGTGGCTGGTATTGCCCACGAAAGCCATGGACGCCTCTGCGGACAGCGTCTCGATGCCTCGCGAGAAGGACTTGTTGGCCATGTAGTTCTTCATGATGTCGACCACGTCGGGCTTGGGCCGCTTGTTCTTGCCCGCGAACTCGTCGAAGGCGACGCAGTCCCAGTAGCCCACGAGGCCGATGTTGCCGTTCGAGTTGTTGACGAAGAGCTTGGCCGGGGTCACCTCGCCTCCGCTGATGAGGATGCCGTGAGGGCTGAACTCGCTGAACACGTGGCTCTTGCCCGTGCCCTTGGGCCCCAGCTCGATGAAGTTGTAGTTGCGCTCGCAGTAGGTCACCAGGCGCGTGAGCTGGAAGAGCTTGTCGCGGCGGCCCAGCTCGTCGGGGTTGAGCCCGATGGAGCGCACGACCACGTCCAGCCACTCGTCCATGGTGAGCTGGTTTCGCGCCTCCACGTACTCCTCGAAGTCGAACCACGCCATCTGGATTGGCTTGAGCGAGCTGAGCACGAAGGGGCTCTCGTCTCGCGCCTCGTTGGGCACATAGGAGAGATCGGCGATGCACCAGACGCCCGACACGAGCAGCCTCTCGTTGCTCTTGACCGTGGAGGAGTCCACGAGCACGTGCGTGATGCCGAGGTTCTCGAAGGTCGCCTCGTAGCAGTCGCGCTTCTCGTCGAGGGCCACCGAGACCTTATCGATGACGCGCTGGTAGCTGGTCTCGCGAATGCGCGAGCGGATGAGGCCGGCCTCGGCACGCTGCACATAGTGCTTGGCGAGGATGTGGCGCACGCGCTCAATGCCCTCCTCGATCTGCTCGGGGTCGTCGGTCGCGCAGTTCTGCCCCAGCAGGAACTCGAGAACGTAGCTCGGCACGGCGGCGTTCCCACGCACGCGTGAGACGAGATCCTTGCGGACGGTGTATCCGGGGAAGGCGGCGTTGACCTTCTGGTCGAGTGTTGTCATATCTAAATTTCACATCCTCGCTGGTAGAAGTATCCAATTGCCCAAGAATGGGTAGAAACATAAAGTTGGCTGTTCTGTACAAAGGAGACGTTTATGAGCCGAAATGATAGCAGCGAGATTTTCATGCTTCGCGTTCTTCAGAAGTCCTTCCCCGAAGAGCTTGGCAACCTTAGCCAGAAGGACTCCCAGCAGAAGCCAGACTTTCAAGACCAAGCACTGAGCATTGGCGTCGAGGCAACGATTGCGCAGCATGGCGATAACAGGATGATGGAGGCACGTGCATTGTTTGGTCGCCTTGAGGGGAAGGTGCCTACGTCTGTGCAGGATGCAAGGCTGAGGGAGCTTGGCATGACTCCTGTTTATGAAAATGGGGTGCTGAAGGATGCCTTGGAAGTGTTCTGGGAGGGAGAATCTTACCCCGCGATTGCGGATGCGATAGCTGGCAAGCTTGGCAAGCTCAATCATGGTAACTACGATGACGTTAAGGACGTCAGGCTTGTAGTCAAGGACTTCCGTGATGCGCACCGGGCAGAAGTACTCGCTGATACCATTCGGAAGGCCTATGCCTCTTTTGATGCAGAGGCCAAAGACGTGCGTCACTTCACTCATGTCTATGTCATACCGGATATGCAGCATTGCGTTTATGACTATGATGAGGTCGCAGACACCGTCACAGTCCGTCCTTTCGTCTACTAGAAGTCCATGCCGAATCTGCGGCGCAGCTTGTACGTCTGCGACGCCACGCCTTCGACGTACTTGTTCGTGTCACCGATGCGACGGTCGAGCCTGAGCGTCACCTGCGCCCCGTTGGAAATGTCCTGTGCGAGGGCGAGGCGTATGGGCGTGCGCCGTGCGTTAGGGTCGTCATCCTCGCTCGCAAGGTCGAGCTCGGTCACCTGCGAGACTGCCTTGCCGTCGGCGTCGTACGCTGCTACCCTGACGTGCACCGGCACGAGGTTTCCGCCGACCGGCTCGGACTGAAGGATCTCGAAGGACACCTCCGCGCCGCTGATGACGGTCTTGCTCCCCGTTAGCAACTCCGCACTTACGGGGGTGGCTTTCCCACCCTTACCACGCTTGCGCTCGACGCGCATCACGGGGATGACCGTCTCCTGGAGGGTGAGGCCGCCGTGCACGAAGCGCGCACCGCTGCCTGACAGGCGCAGGCGCCGTATCCCCTTGGGGATGCCGACCACGAAGTCGCCTTCGAGGCCAAGGCTTTCGGCTGAGAACGGCATCAGGTCCTCGTACATTGCTATGTCCGGGGCGACCACGAATCGCCGCTCGCTCTTGGCATCGTCGCTTGCCGTGATGAGCTCGGTGACGATGTCGGCGTACATGAAGGTCTTGGGGTCGCCATCCTGGTAGAGGAATCCGTGGTCGGCGGTCACGTAGACCCTCCGGTACCCGTCGTTGAGCAGCATCTTCACCAGACGCTCAATCTGCTCGAACGCGACTCCCACGGCATCGAAGACCTCGCGCTCGGTCGCGATGTCGTCCCCGACCTTGTCTATCTTGTTGTGGTAGACGTAGGCGAGCTTCTGCTTCGAGGCCGCCCCGAGGCTCTTGCTCGCGAGAATGTCCTTCGCGGGCACGCAGGTACCGCCCACCGACGAGTCTGCCGACAGGATCTTCTGGCGGTTCGCGGTGCCCGTCACGTCGAGGCCGTCCACGGACGCATGGAGGGATTTGGGCGATATCGAGAGCCTTTTGTTCGGCAGGAGCGCCGCCATGCCCAGCTGGGTGTATGAGGGCACGGTGCAGAGCCATGGCTGGATGCTCGCGTCGAGGCCTGCCGCCACGAGGCGTTCGGACAGCTCGGCGGCACACTCGTAGCGCAGCGCGTCCGACACTATGACGGCGGTCCTTCGCGACTCCGAGCTCGGCCCGGCTTCCAGGAGGAAGAAGTTCCTCTGCTGCTGGATCCCGCTTGGTGCCCAGCCGCCTCCCTTGAGGACGGCAGCCTGCCAGCGTATCGCGAGCGACGTGAGGTACTGCCCATAGCGGGCCTCCACGGCCTCCCCGAGGCGCCTCTTCACCGATGCCGCGCCGTCACCCGGCGCGGCGTGGAAGAGACGGTACCAGCGGTCGACGAAATGCCATCCTGTCACATAGGCATCGAAGACCTCCTTGCAGGTGAACATGCCGCCGCCCTTATCCTCGAAAGAGCGATGTCGCGCAAGAACCTCGTTGGCGGCAAGGACACTCATGTACGCGCCCCTCGCCACCTCGTACGTGGGGATGCCAGCCCTTCTCGCCATAACGCGCCGTATGTCGTCGCGCACGTCAACACCGTCGGCGACCTCGCCCACGAAGCGCCCGACGAGTACTCGGTCGATGTCGGGCAGGTAGGCGTTGGCGGAGAGGATGTCCGAGTCGACGTCGTCGAGGGACACCTTGGAGAGAACGTACCCCCTTCCCCTCTCGACGAACCTCGAGAACTGAGTCTGGGCGCGAGCGTCGCGTGACATGGAGTCCACGAGGAGCGTGGCCTCTGTGGTCAGCGTGGGCTCGTCTCCCGTGAGCCCGTAGCATGCCGACGACATGAGTTCCAAGCAGAAGTCCGCGACGCCTGGGTTCTCCGACGTGTAGCCGAAGCCCTCGCGCAGGGCATTCCAGAGGGCTTCGACCAAGTTGCAACGGTCGATGGCTCTCTCCGTCTCTTCGTTGCCCATCGCCCACGAGAGCGCCACGGAGCGCCCAATTCCGCGCAGGACGTCGACCCTGATGCCCGGCTTCACTCCGCAGCAGACTGCCACCATGGCGAGCTCGATGTCTGCGGGCCGCTGGCCCTGGAGCCAGTCGTCCCCCTGCACGTGCGCGGACAGCCATTCCTGCCGCTCCTTCGAGGCGAAGAACCCCTCGTGCTCCTTGACCACGTCCACACCGGTGTGGCTGAGCCCCGTGTCCTGAGCATGCATGGCAGCTACCGAGCAGCTGAAGGGCTCGGATGCGAGCTTTATGTCGAGCAGGAAGTCCTCGTCAGCAGGTCCCGCACCGCCCGCGCGATAGACGAGAAAGCGATTCTCGGGCTCTCCGCGAAGGATCCGCCGCTTCGTGGCAAACTCGTTGCAGTCCACGATGGCGACCTTCGCACAGCCAAGCTCCAGCCCAGCGATGGATTCTGCAAACTCTGGTTCTTCATCCTCCCAGAAGACGATTCGCTTGTGCGTTGCTGCAAAAGCTTTCTCTATCCTCTGCCGTACCTGTAAATCGAATGCCATGCCGTAATCACCACTCAATCATCGCATATCGACTTGTTGTAACACTACAAAGAAAGGTGATGGTGTTTGGGGACGCATTCCACCCCATGGCATCGCACGCAGTTTTGGACGTGTGACATAGCAGAGCCTCTTCGAACGAGTAATTGCCACGAACATGCTGTGCCGCTCTTCATCGAGTTGTGTGGGTGTCCTAGATCTGTAGTCGGGAAATGTTCCGTCATTCAGACCGATAACAAAGACCACGTCGAACTCAAGTCCTTTAGAGAGATGTACCGATGAGAGCGTCACGCCCTCGCCGTTTTGCCCGTCGAGAACCTCTCCCAGAGAAAGGGCTCGCAGAAATCCGCTCAGACTACGCGAAGAGGGGCTGGTAGATAGACAGTATCTCTCCCACCACTTGGTCCACTGCTCGCAATCACGTGTGGCAAGCAGTCTGTCGTCGTCGCCAGAAAACGCACTGTCGGTATTGCAAAGCCCATTCAGGACCTCAAAGGCTAGGTCAAAGCGTGGTACCCTGCCTTTGGCTAGAAGACTCCAAGACCCTCTCAATGCGTCCGACGCCTCAATGGTCAAGCCATCATACGTGCAATTTGCAGAACAAATGTCCTCAAAGCTCTCATAGGGCTTATCGGGACCGAACTCTATGTTGAGCTTCTGCAGATGTAGCTGGTCGTTGGGG
Organism: uncultured Coriobacteriaceae bacterium; assembly: GCA_902766445.1. Taxonomy (GTDB): domain Bacteria; phylum Actinomycetota; class Coriobacteriia; order Coriobacteriales; family Atopobiaceae; genus RUG440. The sequence continues at coordinate 3,821 of CACXDP010000300.1, read as the reverse complement.
TTTACCATTAGGCGCAAGCCCGCGTGAAAGTAGTTGAACAAATCGGACTCACTTGTTGCCGCTCCTCCACTGGCCACCCGCTCGTTGAAAGCTACGTCACTATCACCAAGCGCCTTTCGCAGCTCCACGAACACATACCTGTTTCGCGCGAGTACGGCGATACTGTCGAGCGGGATATCCTCAATTCCCGCACACTGCAAGCCGTGGGTGTTGAAGTCCAGAATCTTTTTGACGATCCAACGGGCTTCTTCCGTTTCGTCGACGAACTCGAAACAGGCGGCCTCGCCACGAATGGCAAGCTTCTGGACCATCTGAGAAGTGTTCTCGATTGCCTGCGCATAGCGCATGACCGCCTCCGAGGAGCGAAAGTTCTCGTCAAGGACGTATTTGTCAACCTCATAATCCTGAGGAAATTGCTTGGTCATGATGCCCGCCGACGATCCGTTGAACCCATAGATTGCTTGACGGCTATCGCCGACCATCATGATCCCGCTCGTGCTGCCGGCTAAGGCGCGTACTACCTGATACTGCACGTCGTTGAGGTCTTGGGCCTCGTCAATACAGATGTATCGGTATATGTTCTGGTACAGCATGGCGAGCGCCGGTTGCTCTGTAAGGATTTGAATTGTATACACGAGGATATCGTCGAAGTCAACGGCATGCTGGAGCAGCATCCTGCTTCTGTACTCGTCGAACACCATTCTGTTTCCGGAATTGGCAAAGAACTGCTTTCGATACTCCCGGGATCGTTTAGCGCGGCCAACGTCCTCAAACAATTGCCGGAGCGCTTTGTCATCAGTTACCCTTGCCTGCAATTGTGGAACCGCCGCGACAGCGTCGGCAAATATGGCAAGACGGTCCTCCACGCTTTCGAAGACGTGCAAGTCGGGGGGTAGCCCTATGGTACTACCTCGGCGCGCAACGAACTCGGCGCAGAAAGAATGGATGGTGCCAACAAAGACCTTCTCCGACAGTTCTTCTCTCGAGTAAACCCCGAGAAGACGATCGCCCAGCTCTCGGGCAGCCTTGTTTGTAAAGGTCAACGCAAGAACCTTTTCGCCGTGACGCAGACCTTCAAGCAGTCTTTCGATTCGCTTTGTGAGCACGAGAGTCTTTCCACTGCCGGCGCTGGCCGCCACAAGACAGTACTTGCTATCGCAATCCACAATCTCTTGTTGGCGTACGGTAAGCCTAACCATTATCTTCGTCCTTTATAACCTTAACTACGCTGTCTATTTGCTTGAAGAGTTCTTTTACACATGAAGGAGTTGCATGTTCTTCGTCAGACATACTCACAATTGCCTCAGCGATGCTCGCAGCATAGCGCACCTTGTTTTTACCCATGTCCAAAAAATCCAATAAAGCCGAGTTTCTACTATCGACACCGGAAAAATCATACCGTTCTGTCTCATATATATTCTGACCACATGTTTTACAAATACGATCAGTCTTGTAAGTACGCTTTTTGTTTCCGTGAGTCTTCTGCATCCAATTATCAAAGAACGGTAGTCCTTGAGTGGTGGCTTCCGATTCTCCCATCGCCTCTAGTGTATTGATGGCAGATATCATCACTTCAGCATATCCGTCATCAACAAGGTCCTTTTCAAAGTCGTTTCCTTCACGGCAAGTGACCACTTGAGGAATCTGGCTCAAATCCACAGTCTCACCCTCATTGATTACACGAGCGACCTGATTCTTTACCGACTTCAGGACATCTTTCTCTGAGTCGCTGAGAATGAGCCAAGGTATACCAAGCCTGTGCGCAATGCGCAGATACGGTTCGTACTTGTGGCCGGCCACAGATGCGATGGTAACACCCGCTTCAAACGGTTTCTTTCCGTAATGATGTTCGAAGAATACGGGTAATGCATGCTCCTCAGTCTCTCCTTCCGCAAACACAATTAGATCCGCAAAGAGCATTTCGCTATGAGTTCGGAGGAGGAAGCGCTCAGTCTCTTTCTTCTGGTCTTGGGTCAAGTCCACGTCCAGCGGAACGATTGCCGTAACGTGGTTCTCGCGCTTTACATGCACCAAAGAACCCATTGGTGCCTTCGCAAGTAGATAGGGCGAGTGCGTCGTCACCACCCGCTGGTCCCCCAACTCTCCCAACTCTACAAGCAGCTGTTGTTGCGACTGAGGATGGATGTGCGCTTCCGGTTCTTCGAATACGGCAAGGCAATAGTACGGTTTCCCTTGGCTCGCCGCATCTTTTCTAGCGATATCCACGAGAGCTTTAAACGCCATGAATTCGGCTCTGCTGCGTGTACCCGCACCAAAGTATGACATTGAGATACTCGGACCCGTGTCCTCGGTCACAAGTACGTCGAGACTTCGATACAACTCGCTCATGTTTCGCACAACCGGGGCTATTTCAATCTTGTTCGCACGATGATCGGTAGAACCCTTAAGATCGTTTTGCGCCGCAGTAAGAAATGGGCTGGCATTGACGATACTTGCACCAAGCTCTGCAAGCTTCGTCTCTATTTCTACCGCCTCGTCATCCGATATGTCTGCCTTCCTCACCTCTTGGTTCCAGCGGGAATACCTGTCACGAACTACCTCGGCAATATCGCGATGGGCATCCAAGAGGATGAAGTCTATAGAATCGAGCAGACCTTGAGGAAGAGCTCCTCCCGATTCGTCATTGTCCCAGTCATTGATAATGTGACGACTCTTCTCAAAGACTCGAGTCTCGGGATTATATGTTGCCTCGGTTCGAATAGAGAGCGATATTTCTCCATCCTCGCCAGTGTTGAACGCCCCTGCACTAAAGCTCAGTTGCCATTGGAGGTCTGCCGACATATCACCCACAAACCGTACGTCGACAGTGACGGTGCTCTCCTTCGGTTCGAGATGCGATGTGGAAACGTGGACGTTGGAGATGTCGACTTGACGAGAGCGGTCAAAAGCGAACTCGAGCGCCTTTACAACGTTCGATTTCCCCGAATCGTTCTTGCCGAACAATACAGTCATTTCACCAAAGCTAATCTCCTGGCTTTCAATGGAGCGGAAGTTTCTAATCCGTACGTCTTGCAGCCTCAATCTCATGACCTCCTTCTGTATTGATTACTGTTCGCAAGTCACGAGCCTAACACAGGAAATGGACACTAATTCAACCCTGCGACCTTGCGCAGGGCACCCTTGAACTCGGGCTTGCCGTAGTTTGCCTTCACGCCGTCGTCTAGGTCGAGTGAAACGTGCTTCTGAGCCAAGGGGAAGATCACGTCATGCTCCCATGCGTCAAGCTCGGCGACAGTAGCGTCGTATTTTGCGGCTAGAGAGACGTCCTTGGCCCTGCCTGTGACCTCCTTCAGGCGCGCCTGCGTTCCAAGGTTGTCGCGCATCGGACGCACATATTCGGCAAGTAGCGTGGACACGGTTTGCGGCGTGTAGCGATGGAGGTACACGAGAGCCTGGAAACCTCGTCTGGGACTGCTGAATAGCCAGTAGATTGGACGCTTCTGATAGGTTTTCACATGGTCGTTGTAGAAGTCACGCGCGAAGTAGGCTCGGAGACTCTTGCCTAGCGTTTTTTCAATGTAGGCAATGTTCTCGTCTAGCGTGCTTTCGCCATACGCCGCAGAGAGCCACCGACGGAACTGTGAGACAATATCATCCTCGAAGATGGCGTCTTCATACTCGGTAATCGGAAGAATTCCAGTGCGGTCGGGCTCGAAGCTGGGACTGGGGACTCTTACATGGTAATCATCAAGAGTTGACTCAGAGTCAGCAAGGATAAGACCAGGCACGTCGAGCGAATAGCGACCGAAGAGACAGCCCACACCATAGGAGACAAGACTCTTAATTTCGCGGGAGAGGTC
>CACXDP010000299.1 GCA_902766445.1 uncultured Coriobacteriaceae bacterium | reverse complement strand
TTTTCGCTTGCCGTCGTCGTCTGGCAAGCGCTCACCGGCACCTGCCCATTCGCCGCAAAGACCGCAGAGCAGTCTCTTGAGCTCATCAAGCGCGGCCCCAACCCGCCACTTTCACATGTCGAGCCGGAGCTCGCTGGTCGCGTAGAAGAAGTGCTTATGCGTGCCCTCGAGCCCAATCCCATGACGCGCACCGCGTCCATTGAGCGCTTCGCACGTGACCTCGTGCCCGCTCTCGGCAGTCCCCACGAGGGCGCCACATCCCTGCGCGACCTGCTCAACCAGGCCGAACCGGATGACGAGCCCGATCTCGAGCAGGACTGGGAGCGGCTGCAAGTCCCCCTTTCGGCACGCTTCCCCTGGCTCCGGCAGGTCTTCACCCGCTCCCTTGCGGCAATGGCTTGCGCAGCTTTCGCGTATCGCCTCATCCCCTTCGTGATCCCTGATTCGCACAAGGCCCTCGTCATCGGCACCATCGGTCTCTCCATCGCAAGCGCGGCGTGGCCTCCCCTGACCGGAGCGATAGCCATCACACTCGTCGTCGCTGGTCTGTTCGCCCATCCTACGGCCACAGGAATCTCGCTCGCTATCATCGTCGCCGCGCTAGGTATCGCGTGGTGGGTCCCCGCGGCAAGAAAGTCGCACCTCGCGGGGCCTGCCCTACTCGCACCGAGCTGCCTTCCATCTCCCCTTGCGGGCGTATGTCCTTCTGCATACGCCCTCAAGCCAACAGCCGCATTCTTTACCGGGGCTGGCAGCTTTCTCTTTTCAGTACTGGTAAGCCTTTCAACGCAGACGAACTTCTATGCCGAGGATCTCGCATACCTGTTGCTTGACATCGCTCGGGCGCCACGCACCTGGGCGCTGACACTCGCATGCGCGGTTTCCTCGCTCGTTGGTGCGCTCATCTCGCGTGATCGCAGCCCATCACGTGTGATGGCCGGGCAACTCTGTTCGTGTTTATTTCTGGTTGGAACGTACGTCGCGGCGTCGCACATGGAGAATGCCGACAATGCGACTGCTCTGGACATATCAGCGCTCGTTGTTGCGCTAAGCTTAGGTGCTATCCTATGCATCGTATGTGCCCTCGCGGGCGACGGAGGCCACTACCTGGAGGGTGATGATTAGCATGAACGTTCTTTCCATTTTCGAGCAACGCATCAGCGCCATCTTTGAAGAAGACGCTCCCGGACAGCGCAAGCCGTTCTCGTTCAAGCGATTGGCAAAGCGTGCCGTGCGCGAGATGGAGGACGAGACTTTCGTGATCGACGGGGTCGACACGGCACCCGCCCTGTACACCGTACTCGTGTCCTCAACCGATGATGAGCTCATGCGTCCCATGTACGCGCGCATCTGCGACGAGGTATCGCAGTTAGTGGAGGCTCAAGCAAAGAAGCGTGGTTACACCTTCGTCGGACGTCCCCTCGTGCGCTTCATGGTGGACCCCGCCCTGCGTAGGGGCAAGTTCTCCGTCTTCGCCGAAAACATCGATCCTCGCACGCTGGCACGTCTGCGCGAAGAGGAGAACGCCTATCTAGGTATCACGACGCCCAAGGAGATTCCTTTCGGCCAGAGCTTTGTGCCTAAGCCGGTGCCTTTAGTAGAAGAGGAGCCCACGCCGATCGCCAGTGAAGTCGGGTTCGTCACCGCTCGAAATGAGGCCCCAGCCGAGGAGCCAGTCGTACCCGAGGTCGAGGAGCTTGACATCCCGGAAGTGGAGGAATTCGACGTACCGGATGTCGAGGAGGAGTATCCCGAGGAGGATGTCTTCGAAGAGAACGAAGTCTTCGAGGAGAACGAGCTCTTCGAAGATGAGGCCGTTGAGGAGTTCTTCGAAGATTCACTCGAAGAGGAGGCCTTCGAGGAGCCGCTCGACGATATGCATGATGAAGGTCCCATCGAGCCCGAGCCAATGGCAGAGGCAGACGAGAACGAGTGGTTTGACGAGGAGGACGCACAAGTCCCCGAAGTAGAGGAATTCGACGATGTCGATGACGAACCTCAGCAAGACGATGCGGTCGCAGATCTCGCAGAGGAGGACTTTGAGGCCGAAGACCTCACTGCGCCAGACGCCGACACGACACCAGCGCCTTCGGAGGAGGAGGATGCCGAGCAGCCACAGGAGGCGGATGACATCGAGGACGAGCAGCCGATTGAGGACGAGCAACCCATCGAGACGCCTGCGCCACGCGGGGTCCATTACAAGCCCGCCGCAGCTCCCGAACCAACAACCCAGAAGGAGCCGGAACCGATCGCAGAGCCAGAGCATCCCACGCGCGTCATTCCCTCACGTCAGCAGCACGACACCTGCACCCTCACAGACACTGCAACGGGTCGCACCTATCAGGTAATCGTACGTCGTACCCCCATCGGGCGCGAGCGCATGGAGGGCGGCATCGTGTTGCGCGATCCCAACGTCTCTCGTCGCCACGCCGAGCTGGTCTTTGAGGACGGTGTGTGGCTCATCCGCGACCTCGACTCCACGAATGGCACCTTGGTCGATGACATGGACGTGCACGAAGCCATTCTCGCAGACGGTGACGTGATTACCATCGGCCTCACAAACCTCGAGTTCAAGGCAGGATAGCATGGTCGACCTCGTTCTTTTCGCGGGGCGCATACTGCTTGTCTTTTTCCTGTATCTCTTTCTGTACTTCGCCATGCGTTCGGGCATCGGACTCGTGCGCGGTCAGCGACGCGACGCCGCTATCTGGGCGGTGGACGTGGAGAAAGGCTCAAAGCAGCTACGCGGTCTGCATGTGGACATACTGGGTCCTGTGGTCATCGGCCGCTCCCCCTCGTCTGACATCGTCATTGACGAACCGTTCGTCTCTGCCACGCACGCACGCTTCACGTTGCAGGGCCCGGCACTCGTACTCGAGGACCTCAACTCCACCAATGGCACCATGGTCAACGGTCACGTCATCGGCCAGCCCGTCACCCTACGTGACGGGGACGAAGTGCAGGTGGGTGACACCATCATGAGGGTGAGCCGGCGATGAGCGAAGCTACCGAGCACATGGACAAGCCAACGAGTGAGGTCGCCGATTCCGCCGAGGTAGTCAATGCTCCAGGGCGCAATGAGATGCCCGTGGACAACCGCTTGGACTCGCAGACGTCCGGCGGGACCACTAATCATCTCTCATGGGGCGCCCGCTCTGACGTTGGCCTTGTCCGCGGGCACAATGAGGATTCGTTCCTCGCCAAGGCGCCGCTCTTCGTGGTGTGCGATGGTATGGGCGGACACGCCGCTGGCGAGGTCGCGAGCCGCATCGCCGTAGAGACTATAGCTGAACGGGCTCCAGAACGCGCCGACGAAATCTTGTTGGGAGCAGCAGTCGAGGCCGCGAACGACGCGGTGTTGGAGGGTTCGCTCACCGGTAAGGGCAAGCCCGGCATGGGCTGCACCGCCACTTGCGTCATCGTGGAAAACAACCTCATGGCTGTAGCACACGTCGGCGACTCGCGCGTATATCTGCTGCATGGCGGTACGCTCGTGCGCATCACCCACGACCACAGCTACGTCGAGGAGCTCGTCGACGCCGGAGAAATCACCGCCGATGAGGCGCGTGTACACCCTTCGCGCTCCATCATCACACGCGCCTTGGGTTCCGACCCCGACATGTATGCCGACCACTTTACCTTAGACGTAGCCACTGGTGACCGCATCATCCTGTGCTCTGACGGCCTCTCAAGCATGGTGTCCGATAAGCAAATCGAGGAGCTGGCTGTATCCAACGTCACTCCACAGACCGCAGCAGACACCTTGGTCTCAGCGGCGCTTACGGCCGGCGGTCACGACAATGTCACCGTCGTCGTAGTGGACGTCGTCGAGGACGGTCTGGCCGAGATGCATCGCGCCGAGCTCAACAAGTCCGTGCTCACATGGATTGGCGTCGCCATTCTTTCGGTGGCCCTTGTGGCTGCGATCGCTGTCGCGCTCGTTAGGAACTCATGGTATGTCGGAAACAACAATGGCACCGTGGGTGTCTTTCGTGGCATCAACGACGAGTTCCTTGGCAGGCCGCTCTATGAACTCGCTGAGTCAAGCTCAGTCAAGGTGAGCGATCTGCCCGTCACCACCCAGCAGCTGCTGGAGGAGGGTATCGCCGTTGCGAGCATGAGCGAGGGTTGCGATACCGTTGAGCGCTACCGCGACCAAATCGTCAACGAAAAGACCCGCGCCGCAGAAACAGCCGAGGCCACCAAAGCGTCCGCAGGCGCAAGCCAAGGGAAGGGCAATCCTGCAAACGGCGCCGCCGAATCAGGCGACTCCGCACCGGCCGAGGCCGCAGCCAAGGGACAGCAGGCCGCTGACCAGGCCACCGAGGCAGCAAAGGCCGAAGTCAGCGCAAGTACAGCCGGCAAGGAGGGCGAGTAACATGTCTGGCACCTCCATGATGACACGGCGCGCGACCGAGCTCCTGCTGCTCTGTGCGGGAGCGCTGCCCGTGCTGCTCATTTACGGCATGTACCTCTATACGGCAAACCAACAGCTCAGCCTTACTGTCGAGGCATTCGCCGTACCTATCGGTCTTTTTGCCGCGTTTGCTGTGGCGCATGTCGCCATCCGCTTCTTGGCACCAGGTGCCGATCCAGTTATTTTGCCCACCACTTTCGTGCTCGCTGGCATCGGCATCACTTTCGTGACACGTCTGCGACCCGACCTCGCAGTCAATCAGGTGCTTTGGCTCTTTCTGTCGATAGCCGCCATGGTCGTGACGCTCGTCTGTGTGCGCAACCTTGACGACCTTTCCGAATACAAGTATTCCTTGGGCATCGTCGGCATCGCGCTGCTCGTGCTCCCCATGCTCATCGGTACGGAGCAGGGAGGCTCCAAGCTATGGCTCAGCTTCGGGCCCTTCTCCTTCCAGCCCGGCGAGATTGCCAAGGTGCTCATCATCCTCTTCTTGGCAGCGTACCTCTCAGAAAACCGCGAACTGCTCTCCGCATCTACCAGGAGCTTCGGTCCAATCGCACTTCCGGAGCCAAAGATGCTCAGGCCGTTGCTCATCATGTGGGGCATCAGCTTGCTTGTGGTTATCTTTGAGCGCGACCTTGGCAGCGCGGTGCTCTTTTTTACCTTCCTCGTAGTGATGATCTACGTCGCGACGGGCAGAATCAGCTACGTGCTCTTTTCCATGATTCTGCTGCTTATCGGCGGTATCTTCTGCTATCAAGCATTCGGTCACGTACGCAACCGCATCCAGATTTGGGTCGACCCCTTCGCAAATCCCGACGGCGGCTACCAGATCATCCAGTCACTTTATTCGCTTGCGGACGGTGACCTCGTTGGTGCGGGCATCGGCAAGGGCCTGCCTCGCCTGATTCCCGTCGTCGAGTCCGACTTCATCTTCTCGGCCATAGGCGAAGAGATGGGGCTTCTGGGCGGAGCAGCCATTTTGTTGCTCTACATGGTCTTTGCCGTGCGTGGTTTCGCGACGGCGGCCCGTGCCAAGTCTGACATGTCAGCATTCACGGCTGTGGGCCTCACGACTTCCATCGCCTTCCAGGCGTTCCTCATCGTGGGAGGATGCACTCGGTTGCTCCCCCTCACGGGCGTGACCCTGCCCTTCATGAGCCAGGGTGGCAGCTCACTTTTGGCCAGCTTCATCGTGGTAGGTCTGCTCCTGCGCACGGGCGATCAGGCGACCGGTCGCGAGGCACTCCTCACGAGCTCCGCAACCACGGTGACCCCGGCGATGCCCACCGAGGATGATGAGGACGCACAGAAGGTTGCTGCCGTTGCCCATGGCGGCAACGTGCGCGGACGCTTTGGCCTCGATACCCCTGAGTCAGGCGTGCTTGGTCGCGTTGCTCTCGGTAACCGGCTCACCGCGCTCATCACGGTCTTTACGCTTCTCTTTGCCGCGCTCATCACTAACCTCACGTACGTGCAGGTAGTGCAGGCGCAAAACTACAAGCAGATGCCCAACAACAACCATACAATCGCCCGAAGCTATCGCGTACAGCGAGGCGCCATCATTACCTCCGATGGCCAGACTCTCGCTGAGAGCATCAAAAACGAGGATGGAACCTACAGCCGCGTCTACCCCAACGGCAACGTGGCTGCGCATACGGTGGGCTATCTCTCCGAGCGTTACGGGGCCACAGGTGTCGAGTCGAGCATGAATGACACACTACGCGGTAAGGACAACTTCTCGAATTGGCACAATGCCCTCGACTCGCTGGCAGGCAACCCCACGCCCGGCGCATCGGTGGTTCTTACGCTTAACTTCCAGATGCAGCACGCCGCCGAATCGGCTTTGGCACCCTACCAAGGGGCAGTCGTGGTACTCGATCCTTCCACGGGAGCCGTGCTTGCCAAGGCATCGAATCCCACGTATAGCATGGACGGCATCGCGGACGTCATCGAATCCTCAGATGAGGGTGCAAGCCCCCTCGTCGATCGCACCACACAGCTCTACACTCCGGGGTCGACCTTCAAGGTAATCACCCTCGCCGCAGCGCTCGACACGGGCCTTGCGACCCTCGACTCGCCCTACCCGGCCCCAGCCTCCCTCGATATTGGCGGGCAACAGGTCTCGAATGACCATGGTGGGGAATACGGGACCCTAAGCCTACGCGACGCGCTGGCACTCTCTGCAAACACGGTCTTTGGGCCCATCGGCAACCAATTGGGATCTGATACCCTTGTGCAGTATGCCAACAACTTCGGCTATGGCTCCAAGCTCGGTCTCGACTTCATCTGCCAGCCGTCACTGATGCCCGTCCCGGGAGAGATGACGGAGTGGGAGACAGCATGGTCGGCCTGCGGTCAGCCCGTGGGAGAACATCCCAGTCCGGCTGGTCCTCAGACCACTGTCATGCAGAACGCTATCACCGCCGCCGCAATCGCCAACCACGGACAAGCAATGAATCCATACGTGGTTGATCACGTGCTCTCTCCAGAAGGCGCGACCGTCTTTACCACTACGCCCAGAGAGCTCTCGCGCCCCATGCGCGAAGACACGGCGGCACAGGTCGGCGAAGCGATGCTTGGCGTCGTCACCAACGGCACGGGTATGGATGCCCAGGTGGACGGCTATCTCGTAGCCGGCAAGACAGGCACCGCACAGGTTGGTTCCGATTCCATCAACTCGCTTTTTATCGGATACGCTCCTTATGACCATCCCACGCTGGCCATTTCGGTCTGCATCGAAGGACAAGGCGAGGATGTGCGTGGAGCAGCAGCGGCAGTCGCACGCGAGGTACTGGCTCAGTGCCTCAACGTGCAGGCGTATGGAGCGGCCATATGACAAGACGAAACTTAAGCGGCAGTCAACTGCCGCATCCCGATAACTGGCACGAACGGGAGGCTCTGACGATGGGACCTACGATGGCAAACAGGTCAATGGGGGGACGTTATACGGTCCAGGACAAGATTGGCACCGGCGGCATGGCTATCGTCTACCGTGGCCTCGATGAGGTACTGGGGCGCACTGTGGCCATAAAGACCATGCTCCCCCAGTACGCGAACGACGAGTCATTCGCGGCACGCTTTAAGCAGGAGGCACAGGCAGCCGCGGCGCTGCAGAGTCCCTATATCGTAAGCGTGTATGACTGGGGCCGTGACGGTGACACGTACTACATCATCATGGAGTACCTTCGTGGCACTGACCTCAAGAGTGGCATACGCAAGCACGGGGCTCTTGAATGTCGCAAGGTAGCGCAAATCGGCTCTCAGATTGCCAAGGCTCTCACGGTGGCACACAACCATGACATCATCCACCGCGACATAAAGCCACAAAACATCATGGTACAGCCCGACGGCAACATCAAGGTCATGGACTTCGGCATCGCCCGAGCAAAGAACAGCCACTTGACCACCGATAACTCCGTCCTCGGCACGGCACATTACGTGAGTCCCGAGCAGACGCAAGGCCACGACCTCGGCCCAACTAGCGACATCTACTCACTTGGCATCGTTATGTACGAGGCGGCAACCGGGCAAGTGCCCTTTGATGGCGATGACGCCATTTCAGTGGCGCTCAAGCAGGTGAACGAACCACCCATGCCGCCGAGCCAAATCAATGCGCGCGTTGATCCTGCGCTCGAGGGCATAATCCTCAAGTGCATGCAGAAGCGTCCTGAGGATCGTTTCCAGACGGCAGCCGAACTCGATCACGTCCTGCGAGACTACCTTTCTGGGCGTCTGCAGGCAGTCAACGAGCAGACAGCAATCGTCTCTAACGTCGAGACAAATCGCATCAATCGCGGTGGTCGTACGCCGTCAAACACGGGCTCTCTCACCGCGCGTCGCCAAAACACCGGGCAGCTTTCCGGCCAAACGACGGGCCACTATCGCACACGCAGCGCCACCGAAGCCGAGCTCAACCGCAAGCATCGTCGCAACGTCGCCATCGGCATCGTGGTCACCCTCCTTGCCATCATGGGCATCGCACTCGGCTTCTTCTTTGTCGCGGGTCGACGCTCGACGCATGTGGTGCCCAAGTACGAAGGACTCGCGCGGGACGAGGCCATACAGCAAATTGAAAAGTCCGGTCACTTCAAAGTAGGCACAATCAAAGAGGACTTCAGCAGCGAATATGCTGTAGGCATCGTGATTGACCAGAATCCTGACGCTGGCAACTCCGCTCGAGACGGCTCCGCCATCGATCTCGTCGTATCCAAGGGCGAGGAACCAGCACAGACCGTCACTGTACCCGAACTCAAGAACATGACGGCGGCTGAGGCAGAGGCTGCCTTGGCTCAGGTAGGCCTTATCGCCAAAGCGAGCGATCCGGTCTTTTCCGGCGAGGTTGAGAAGGATCGCGTGGCAAGTCAAGACCCAGCTCCCAACACCTCTGCGAAAGCCGGGGCGACAATCATCTATCGCCTGAGTAAGGGTGCTGAGGACCTCGACATTCCATACGTGGTTGACATGACGCAGGCTGAGGCGGAGTCCGCGCTACAGACAGCAGGGTTCCTCTGCGAGGTTGAGACTTCCGAGAGCGATGTCTACGAAGTCGGTTACGTGAGCAGCCAATCTCAGACCGGAAAGGCTAAGCGCGGCACCACCATCACCATCACCGTCTCAAGCGGATCCTCTCAGCGCAGCATTCCCTACGTAGTGGGTAAGTCCTCGTACGCGGCAACCAGCGACCTCGAGAATGCTGGCTTCTATGTCGACTACAGCTACTCTTCTTCCAACGACATCCCCAGCGGCAGCGTCATATGGCAATCAGCAACTGGCTCGGCCACACGAGGCTCGACGATAACGCTGACCATCTCTACAGGCCCCGACACATCTAGCTCCAGTTCCAGTTCAAGTTCCAGCTCTGGCTCCAGCTCGGGGTCTGGGTCTAGCTCAAGCAGCAGTTCGGATGATAGCGGTTCCGGATCCTCGAGTAGCAGTGACTCCGAAAGTGACAGCCATGGCAGCGGAAGCGACTCCGAGAGCGGCAGCTCCAGTGAAGGGGGCGGCTCAGATTCGGAGGGCGGCGACTCGGGGAGCGGCGGCGATTCTTCGAGTTCCAGCTCTAGCAGCAGCGATAGTAGCAACTAATAATATCGGCCATTCCTGACAAGCGCGCCGAAAGGAGTTCCCGCTCCTCTCGGCGCGCTCTCATTTAAGTACGCAACGCACGACCAAACAGGTACCGTCCGCGTTGAAGGTAAAGAGCGTGAGGTCCCAGTCATGCAGGATGGCATCCAGCTCATCAACATCATCCGTTTCGACATTACTCACGATGTAGTCATACGTTGCCCCATCCGCTGCTACAAAGCGAACAGTATCGCGGATTCCCAAACTCGTCATTCGACCAAAATGGCTTGCGTAACCCTGCCCACAGATGACGAGGTCAGAGTAGACATAGCTCCCCTGGTAGCGGCAAGGACTCCGTCTGAGGAGCTCATCGTTGATGTCTGCGGCCACGGGTAGGTTAAGGTCAAGCGACGCGATGTGAAGAGAGCCCAGATACTCGTAGCCATCTATGACTACCGTTGGCATGCTGTCGGATTCTTCACGACCCAGCCAGTCTTCGCCTCGTTCGCGCTTGCGCATCGTCGCAGCATGCGGCTCTGGCCGCACCTCATCAAGCTGTGCTAGAACCTTTGCGCTAGCCTGACTCGCCGTTAGGTCAGCAAACACCCCAGAGGTCACCATGGCCACCGCCACAGCAATCAACGCAATACCCACGATGATGAACGCACCAGTATGGCGCACGGTACTGGTGTTGCCCGTGCGCCATACTGGTGCTGAATGCTTGCCAGAGGCCTTTCCCATGTCGTGCTATTTCTTGCGTTTGGAAAGCACGAAACCCGCAATGACCGCTGCGATGCCCACAATTGCAATAGCAACGAAGGGTATGGATTGGTCTCCTGTCTTTGGTACGCGCTGCCCCACTGACGTTGAGCCTCCACTGTCAGTTGAGGCCGTACCAGTACGCGGCGAAGACGATGTGGATGTGGAGTCATTACCCGGCTTATTGCCCTCAGAGTCAGTCGGAGGTGTTGTCTCGCCCTTAGGCGTATTGGTAAACGTCACCTTACTACCATCCTCCGAAGCTTCATGTGTCGGTACCAGCCCTTTGGTATCCGTCTCTTCAACCATGTACTTTGTGTGCTCGGGCAGCCCCTTTGCTACCTTGACCTCTCGATCGGCGAGGGTAAACTCTGCTACACCGTCCTTGAAAGTCATGTCACCAAATCTGTGCGTGCCCACAAACGTCTCAGAGTCGTGCCATATAGTAACTTTGAAGCCGAAGGACTTGGTCTTGTCCTCCTCCTTCGAGCTGTTCACAATCTTTTTTACTTGGAACTCACCGTCGTTCGTACCGGTATCTTCTTCGGGCTTATATGTATTTGTGAAAGTCACTACTGTCCCATCATCGGAACTCTCATGCGAAGGGGTCAATCCGAGCGTGTCAGTCTCCTCCACCATATACTTAGTGCCTTCGGGAAGGCCAGTAGCTTTCTTTGACTCGCCATCCTTAAGCGCAAAGGTTGCAACCCCATCAGTAAAGGTCATGTCTCCATATTCACCCGTAAGCGTACTTCCCCAGAGCCTAACCGTAAACTCGTAGAGTTTCGTTTTGTCCTCTTCGCGTTCGCTCTCTACTTTTTTCCTAACCTCAAGGTCGCTATCAGTTTTGCCAGTCTCAACGTCAGGATAATAGCCGTTCGTGAAGGTTCGCACAGTCGTCCCCTCGGACTTCGTCTCTATGGAAGATGGCATAAGGTCGTCATAGTCGAGTTCTTCCACCAGATATTCCGTCTCGGGCATAAGACCTGTCGCAGTGGCGGATTCGCCATCCGCAAGCGTGATGGTAGCGACACCATTCAAGAATTCCATATCACCAAAGGTGCCTGTCAGATCCGGCCGATTGGTAAGCGTCACCTGAAAGGTGAACTTCCGTTTTACATCCTCCGGTCTGGTACTCTGCACCCTCTTCGAAACGACCAACTCATCGTCTACTGAGCCGCTCCCATGCGAGGGATCGTCGCCACCAGGGTTCTCGTGACCGCCACTGTCAGGCGGAAGGTAGCCGAGTTTTGGACGAGCAATTACGTCTAACTCGCCTTTCAGCGGTACCGATAGCAAGAATGGACTCATGATGGCAGCGTTCTCATCCGCGCTGTCAAATGCGTGCATCACTAGGTAGAGCCCCTCCTCAACATCACCAAAGTATGCCTGCTCCTCTGTGATTTCAGTCGCTCGATAGTTTGGCTCCTCGAAAGGCAGATTGACGGCGCCACTTACGACACCGTTCTCAATGGCGTCGGAAATTTCCTTGTTGTGACTATCGAGATCGTTCGGATTAAGCTCCTCAATGAGTTTGACCGCCAAGTCATCATCCTCGTGACCTTCTGCAATCAGACCTTCCTCAAGGACGTAGTGCATTGCGTCCTTGTCTAAGGTCGCCACTCGAAAGAGCTCGATGGTACCCGTAACCGTAGCTTCGGATCCCTCCACGGGATTTGACAGATCTAGTGTCACGCTCCCCGTCTCAGCGTACGCAGGGGTTGGTAAAAGGAGCACGGTAAGCAACAGGGCAAGTATGCGACCTATGCTTTTACGAAAGCACAAATGCCTAGTCATAATCATTCTCCTTCGCGTGGTTCTGTGTATTCGTCCGCATGTATAGCCTTGCTTTGTCGCTGCGAACGGCGCATGCGAAACTCTTCAGTCGCCTCGCTCGTGCTCTTTCTCAGGCGCGAACGACGCCTTGTAGTCAGCATAAACCAAACTAGCGAAATTATCAATGCTGGCACACCTAATGCAAGGGAAATGGCGCGCGTGTCAATCTGTATTGCGTCAGCCAGGACGGCATCTACGGGGTTGCTCGTCCGGCGACCCCGGACGAGCAACCGATGAGTATTGATACCGTAGGGAGTGCAGGTGATGAGTGTAACGTAATCCTGATCTCGGTCAATCGCAAGGTCGTTCACATCGGTAGGCAGCACGATGCGCACCTGATCCACCTCGTAGGTCGTTGTCTTGTTAAGTACCGTGAGGCTAAAGAGATCCCCAACAGCCAAAGCGTCGAGGTCCGAAAAAAGCCTCGCGCTGGGAAGTCCTCGATGGCCCGAGACGCAGCAATGAGTGCCCTTGCCTCCTACGGGAAGACTACTTCCCTCTATGTGGCCAATGGCCACCTGAAGAACCGCGTCGCTCGTACCGTGATAGATAGGCAGTGTCACGTCAATTTTTGGTATGTCAATGTAACCCATCATGCCGTTGCCGGTGACGTTGAGTAATGAATTGTAGCGCTCACGCTCTTTCTCGCTCATCGCAAACCGCATGCCGGTCTTTGCCAGTTTTTTGTTGTACTTCTCAGCATCGGCAATGGTCTTTTCGAGTTCCTCGGTATTCATCTCGACCACAGCTTGGTCGTAGTTGGCGATGGCGTAGCTCTGATGCATGCTATTCCACCAATCCGAGAAGGACGGATAGGCCATGAGGCCGAGTCCCACGAGGCCTATGATAACGATGATGATCGACACCACATCGCCACGTCTGCGCTTCGCGCCAGCCGACGTCATCTCTCGCTTCTTTTGTCTCACACCGCTCTCCCCCTGGCTACGCATCGCACTCACACGCGATGTCTACGACACGAACCCCAGATCGTCGAGGGGCCAAACACGCAAAAACACCTTACCCACCATGCGCTCGGTAGGCACGCAGCCAATCTGCATTGTGCGCGAATCCACTGAAGTCTCACGGTGATCACCCAGCACGAAGTATTGTCCGTCGGGTACCTGGAAGGGCAGATCGATGTCACAGGCTCCGAACGATGTCTCCGTGAGATACGGCTCATCAATCTTTGTCTTGTTGACGTACACCGTCCCATCCTTGTCCATATCGAACCAGTCGCCCGGACCACAGATGACTCGCTTGACAAGAATTTTGTTATTATAGTAAAAAGCGATAATGTCTCCCTTGTTGTACTCGGGAGCCTTGACTGATACGACAATTTCGCCCTCATTGAGCGTCGGCGTCATGGAAGACCCATAGATGCGCAGCGTGGGCAAGAGAAACGTAGCTACTAGCACAACGATGGCAGCTACCGTGAGCAGACCCCCAAGCGTGCTGCCCAAGACGCGTAGGATTCGTCGTTTCTTCTCACCTTGCTTTAGTTCGCCCGATATTTCCTCAGTCGAGAGCCGCCGTATTTCCCGATTATTCTCGCTCATGACCGCTCATCGCCTCTGTCAGCCTTGCCCGTCTGTTGCGCGCATAACTGCTCGACGTTGTGCAGGTATATATCAGCGGCTTCCTGCGCCGCCTCAAAGATTCCGCTTAGGCTCAGTGCCGCTTCAGCCAAGTTTCCAGCATCGGCAAGCGCGATTTCTCGCTCGTCAAGCAGTTTCTTGAGGCGTATGTTCTCGTTGGTAAGCTGCTCGTTTTCCTCCTCGAGCTCCAAGAGTATCTGCAACAGCTCCTCGCGCCTGAGTCTTTGCAGCCTACGATCCCTTGCCACAAATCATCCCTTCGCCATTTGTTTCCTCAATTCTCATGATAACCTAATCGACCAATTCACTACGTCTCAAACGGGCAAGGTACACAAAAGGGGTAACCCTTTCACGTACCCTTACTCCACGTCACTTCACCGTAATCGTTGCGGTAACCGTAGTTGTGCGTGACAGGTACTTGGTATTGCCTTCTGCCTTGACCTGCACCTTCATCGTGTATGTGCCCTTCGCCGTCCCCTTTGCCACCTTGACCTTGCCCGTAGCCGTGTCGAGCGTCAGGGGGCTATCGCCAGAGACCTTCTTGTAGCTCACCGTGCCCTGGGCATTGGTCACACTGATAGGTGATGTGGTGACGTCCCTGCTCTTAAGCGTGGTGAACGACGCCGATCTGGCAACTGCCTTAGCGACCATGGGGTTGGTACGCTTCTTTACTGTCACCGTAATCTTCTTTGTCGTAGCTTTCCATACGCCCTTTGCCGCAGCCTTTATGGTAATTGTAGCCGTACCGACCTCAACAGGAGTGAGCCTGCCCGCGGTCGAAACGGTGACGACGTCCTCGTCAGAAGACGTATAGGTCAGCTTGCCTGCCCCGGTCGTGACCGTGGCTCCTATCAAGGCTGTCGAGCCCATGTACACGGTCTTGTCCGACGCGGTAATGGTAGGCGTGGCCTTGACGGTGACGGTGATCTTCGCTGTGGTAGTCGTCCACACGCCGCTAGCAGCAGCTGTGATGGTTACCGTGGCCGTACCCTGCTTGACGCCCGTCAGTACTCCCTCATCGCTTACCGTAACGACCTTCTCGTTAGACGACTTGTAGCTCAATGCGCCGGTGCCATTGGTGAGCGTAGCTCCCACGCTAACTGTCTTGCCCTTATCAACAGACTTGTTCGTGGCCGTAATGGTCTGTGGTCCCTTGACGGTGACGGAAACCTTTGCCGTCGCCTCTGCCCACTTGCCGTTCTCCGCCGAGGTAACGGTAACGGTCGCCTTACCAGGCGAAACGCCCGTGAGCTTGCCCGCAGGCGAGACAGTAACCACATTCTGGTTGCTCGTGGAATACGAAAGCTCTCCAGCGCCACTCGTCACGCTTGCACCTAGGCTCGCGGTCTTGCCAGCTGTAAGCGTCTTGCTCGCCGCGACACTGATGGTGGGCGTAGCCCTCTGCACCTTCACCGTAATCTTCTTCGTCGCCGACATCCAGTACTTCGTCGCTGCAGAGGTAATGGTGACTTGCGTCTCACCTGCCGCTACCGGCTTCAAAAGACCCGTCGAGCTGACCGTCACCACTCCCTCATCCGCACTCTCGTAGCTCAGCTTGCCCGCCCCACTCGTCACGGTGGCCCCGATGGAGAGGGTCTTGTTTGCATAGAGGGTTTTGCTCGAAGCAGTGATGGTGGGTTTGTCGGTCACCACCACCGTGATTCTTGCGGTCGCGGACTTCCAGTTGGCCGTCGCAGCTGATGTGATGGTTATGGTCGCCTCGCCTATCGCGACGGGCGTGAGAGTGCCGTTGGTCGAGACCTTCACTACCTTCGCGTTGCTGGACTTGTAGCTGAGCGCGCCTGCACCGCTCGTCACGCTTGCCTCGACCTTGCCCGTCGTGCCCAGCTTGAGGGACTTGTTAGCCGCCGTGATGGTAGGAGTGCCCGTCACCGTCACCTCGATCTGCTTGGAGGCGGATGCCCATGCATCGTTCTCGGCCGACGTGATGGTAACGGTGGTCTTGCCCGCGCCGACGCCCTTCAGCTGGCCCGCACTCGACACCGTGGCTACGGCCTCGTCGCCCGACGCATACGACAACGCGCCGGCGCCGCTCGTCACGCTAGCTCCGATGCTCACGGTCTTGCCTACCACAAGTGACTTTGCCGTGGCCGTGATGGTGGGGATGCGCCTGCTCACCGTCACGGCAATGGCCTTGGTGGCACCTGCGCAATTGGTGTTCTCCGCCGCCGTGATGGTGACCGTAGCAACACCCGGCTTGACCGGCGTGAGCTTTCCCGCCGTCGAAACGGTGACGATGCCCTTATCCGACGACTCATAGCTCAGCTTGCCAGCGCCCTTGCTTGCCGTAGCTCCTACGCTCGCAGTCTTTCCCATCTCGACGGTGATGTCCGACGCGGTGATGGTGGCGGTGCCCTTGTTGATAACAAAGGTCGCCTTTTTCTCGCCCTCATAACCGTTGATTCCCGTGACGATGACGGTTGCCGTGCCGACATTCGTGTTGTTCTTGTATGCAACGGTGAAGTCGGAGCCAGCTACGAGCTTGCG
>CACXDP010000298.1 GCA_902766445.1 uncultured Coriobacteriaceae bacterium | reverse complement strand
GAGGTGCTGTTATCGTGCGTGCTTATCGTGGCCGCATCGATTGCCCTCCCTCCCTCGCCTGTGCGAGCTGATGAATCAGCCCCTACGCCCATCTACCAAACGCTTGACGAGCTGGAGGGTAAGCGCTTTGCATACGTCAACGGTAGTGTATACAACCTGCGAGTCCAGGAACGACTTGAAAGCACGACCGAGGACTTCTACCCTTCGCTTGCGGAGTGCGTGGCAGCGGTGGAAGCGGGCAAGGACGATGCGGCCGTGCAACTTTCTTACTGTTGCCAACTAGCTGTAAATCGCCGCCCTGGTACGGTTGCGCTTTTGCCTGAGCCAATCGCAGAGGTCTCTGAGGGATTCTTCTTCCCGAAGGGTTCTCCGCTTACCGCCCAGTTCAACGATCTGATCGCGAGATTTGCAGATGATGGGACGTTGGCGCAGCTCGAGGAGAAGTGGGTTGCGGCCGACGAGTCGAGCAAGACGCTTCCCGCTCAGGATTGGGACGCACCGAACGGCACGCTCAAGTTCGCGACCTCCGGTGTCATAGAGCCCTTCTCGTATGTGGGGGAAGGTGGTGTGCCCAAGGGTTATGACGTGGAGTTGGCGCTACTCATCGCGCGCGAGTTGGGCTATCACCTCGAGACGTCCACCATTCCCATGGATTCCATATTTGCCGCTGTCGATAGTGGTAAGGCGGACTTTGGTGGCACGCTCACACAGACTCCGGAACGTGCCTCCGTCTGTGACTTCAGCAATACGGTCATGCCCACCACCATCTCGGTCATCGTCGAGTCTGAGCAAGGTGCGGTCGGTAGAGCGGGTTTCTTTGGGAGCATCGCGGAGTCCTTCCGCAAGACCTTCATCGAGGAGGATCGGTGGCAACTTATCGTCTCTGGCTTGGGCGTGACCGTTCTTATCAGCGTATGCGCGGGCGCGCTGGGCATCCTCTTGGGCTACCTCACCGTACTTTGCCGCAGAAGCGGCGTGCGCTGGGTTGGAACCATCGTCGACGGGTACCAGGCGCTCATGGGCGGGATTCCGCTCGTGGTGGTGCTCATGGTGCTGTACTACGTGGTGTTCGGCTCGATGGACGTTGCGGGAGAACTGGTGGCCATCATCGCATTTACCTTGGCCTTCGGCTCTACGGCGGGCACGACGATGTGGACGGCCGTGGACGGCGTTGACGTCATCCAGGAGGAAACGGGTCTCGCACTTGGCTATACGAGACAAGAGGTCTTCAAAAAGATTATATTCCCACAGGCGCGTCAGCAGTTCACGCCGCAGCTCATGGGCCAGTTCGTGAGCCTCGTGAAAGATACCGCAATCGTGGGATATATCGCGGTGGTCGACCTCACTCGTGCGAGCGACCTCATTCGGGCACGAACGATGGACGCGTTCTTCCCGCTCATCTCCACTGCCGTCATCTACTTCCTGTTTTGCCGACTGCTCGCTAGGCTTTTGGGCAGGATTGCCGCCAAGCTTGACGTCACAAACCGGCCGCGCGAGATCGAGGGGGTATAGCTATGAGTCTTATAGAGGTCAAGCACCTACGCAAAGAGTACCCGAACGTTACGCCGCTCAAGGACGTCAACGCAATGGTGGAGGAGGGTGAGGTCATCTCGATCATCGGCCCGTCCGGTACGGGCAAGTCCACCTTCATTCGCTGCCTCAACCGTTTGGAGACACCTACATCGGGCCAGATTCTGGTAGACGGTACGGATATGTGTGACCCCGCCACTGATTTGCCAAAGATGAGACAAAAGATGGGCATGGTGTTTCAAAACTACGCCCTGTTCAACCACAAGCTCGTGGTCGAAAACCTCATGATGGCGCCTATGGATTTGCTTGGCCTCTCCAAGCGGGAAGCCTACGATCAAGCGCTTGAGCTTCTGGAGACGGTGGGTCTTCGCGACAAGGCGCTCAGTTGGCCGAGCGAACTCTCTGGCGGACAGCGACAACGCGTGGCCATCGCACGTGGCTTAGCCATGCAGCCAAAGATTCTGCTCTTTGACGAACCGACGAGTGCGCTCGATCCGCAGATGGTCTCCGAGGTGCTGTCCGTCATCACAGGGCTTGCCGAGCGTGGTCTCACGATGCTCGTGGTTACACATGAAATGCGTTTTGCCCGCGATGCGAGCAGTCGTGTGTTCTACATGGATCGCGGCGAGCTTTGGGAGGCAGGACCCCCAGAGCAGATTTTCGAACATCCGCAGCGTCCCGAGACGCACGACTTTATCTTCCGCGTGCGTAGCTGGAAATGTGACGTCACTTCGCTTACGCCCGACCTGCCTGCCATGGAGGCCTCGCTTATGGCGTACTGCCATCGGCAGTTCATGAGCAGCCACGCCGCCAACTCATGCCATCTGCTGATCGAGGAAGCCGGGATTCAACTCGTTTCGCTAGCACGCAAACGTGGCATCACGAATCCCGATATCCATATGGCTCTGTCCGCAGGTGAGGGAGGCGTGGACATGGAGCTCGTCTTGGACTGTCGTACCATATTGCTTGCCGGTGGGGCGCCGACCGAGGAGGAGGTTGATCAACTTTCGCGGTCCATTATCGAGGGACTTTGCGATCACTGGGAGCGAATCGAGCCAGGTCTCGTACGCATATTCATTCGGAGATGACGATTGATTGACATCGGCTGAAGAGGCTACTCACATAGATGACAGTGCGGGATGTAGGGAAAGGGTGGGACAGTATGTTCAAGGAATTGTTGGCCAAGGAGCCTGTGAACACAGGCCGCCAAAGGGAGATAGACCTCATCAAGGCATTCACGATTCTCACGATGGTCGTCTGCCACTGTATCGAGGAGTTGTACAAGTCATATCAAGGTGACCTAATTGCGGATATCATTATTGGGTACGAGAACCAATTGGTAGGCGCTCAGGCCTTCATGATTGGCATGGGTATCGGCATCGTTTACTCGAGAAATTCAAATCCCAAGACTCTTGCGAGGAGGGGTGCGAGCCTTCTGATTGTGGGACAGGTTCTGAATCTCACTCGATTCGTACTTCCAAACCTTCTCGGGTATGCGCTTACGGGAGATGTGTTTTATCGAAAGGCCGTGTTCCTGGTGTTCTCGAGCGACATCATGCAGTTTGCGGGACTCACCTTCCTGCTGTTGGCTCTCTTGAGACATCTTAAGCTTTCGGAGATGAAGATTTTTCTCATATCAATCGTGATGAACATCGTGGGAACGATGCTAGTTTTCAAGGTGAACACGGGCAGCTACATTCTCGACCAGTTCTTTGCATTCTTTGTCGTAACAAGCGCCGAGAGCTACTTCCCCCTGTTCCACTGGTTCATATTCCCCGCATTCGGGATGGCATTTGGTACCATCCTCAAGCGTGTGAAGGACAAAAAGAAGTTCTACACGACGCTGCTGATTCCCACGGGCATCTATACGGTTTTCTATATCTATGTGGCGTCCTGCATAGACCAGCCCTTCTTCCTGGTCCTCCATGAGCTTGAAGCCTTCAATAGGATGAACATTACCGATGCGCTATCGCAGCTTATCTGCAATACCTTCTTGATCGGGATATGCTTCTTCATTACTGGCATCTTGTCCGATGGGATCAACAAGGGCATTAGCTTTATATCGGGAAACATCAACAGATTCTATTGTGTGCAATGGGTTCTGGTCGGGTGGGTCGAATTCGTGCTGCGCCTTGTGGGTTATGAGGTGACGCAAGGATTAGTCTGCTACTCCATCGCGGTAGTTCTGATTCTGCTAACCTGGACAATAGTCTCGATCTATGCCAACCGTCTGGCAAAGCAATGTGCGGAGTTTATAGGCAAGAGAAGGCCGCTGCTTTACGGGTTGGTCGTAGCTGCAAGCGTGGTGACGTGCGCATGGGCATATGGTGCTGGACTCCCCATGCCGAACATGTCGAACGATTATCTGAAATAGGCATAGGTTGTGTGATAGCTGCTACAATGCAGATGTCATGGGTTTTCCATTATTAGAAAGGGACAGGCGTATGGACACTTCCGCTGACTATAACATCCACGAGCGTTATCCAGAGCGCACCGCCTTGGTCTATGGGGAACGCTCGTGCACGTACGAGCAACTGCATAACTCCATCGAGGGTTTCGCTGCGCACATGCGTCAGGTTGGCGTACAGCCTGGTGACAAGGTTGCCCTGTGGGGCTACAGCTCCATCAACTGGCTTGTGGCGTTCTTTGGCATCGTGCGTGCCGGTGGCGTGGCAGTGCTCGTGAACTTCAGCCTACGCACCCAGGACGTCGCGCAGCTCATCGAAATCGCCCAGGCGGACTTCCTCGTGTGTGGCGACACGGTGGCATCACGTACCTCTCCGGATATCATGACCGCCGTCGCGAAGGTCGCTGGCATCTCCGAGGACCACTGCGTCGTGGCAAACACGTCTAAGGTGGACCTTGTCGAAGCGTATCGCGATGCCGATACGTCTGCCCTTGACGGCTTGGTAGAGGCCGACCCAGATGACACTGCCTTCATCATCTTTACCTCTGGCACGACATCGCTGCCCAAAGCCGTACAGCTATCGCGCTCGGCACTCATGTTTGACGTTCGTGGCTTTACCGAGGTGCTCGGCGAGGCTATGGGATCCACGGTTCTGTGCGGTGCCCCGCTGTTCCATATCCTTGGCCTTTTGATCGCCAATGCCTACTTGGCGCACGGTGGTACGGTTGTCCTGCCGAATAACAACAAGGCTGCGACCATCTCTAGTGCCATTGCCACTTACGGCGTTACCGATATGGTCGCGGTGGGAGCCATCTACATCGCGCTGGAGGATCACGAGACGTTCGAGCAGGAAGTGAGTCCGAACCTCAAGCTCTGCATGGTTGCCGGCGGCATGTCCACGCCTGTGCAGATGATGCGCATGGAGCTTAACTTCGCACATGCGACCTTTATCAACATGTATGGCCTCAGTGAGTCCGCGCCGCTCACCATGGTGAGCCCCAGCGATCTCGTGGAGCAGCGTGCGCGCACGGTGGGCCGTGCAGTCAACGGCGTTACCCTGAGGATTACGGACACCAATGGCAACGAGCTGCCTGTCGGCGAGGTGGGGGAGGTATGGGCACAAAGTCCTGGCCTCACCAACGGCTACTTTGGCCTGCCCGACGAGGATCAGCCCTTCGATGCCAACAAGTGGCTGCACACGGGTGACCTTGGTTTCGTGGATAAGGATGGCTACCTGCACCTTTCGGGCCGTTCGAAGGAGCTTATCATCCGCGGTGGCGAGAACATCATGCCGTCCGAGATCGAGGGCGAGCTGCTCAAGGTGCAAAACATCGCTGACGCCAAGGTCATGGGAGCGCCTAACCCCGTGCTTGGCGAGACCGTCGAGGCGTGCGTTACCCTCAAGGACAAGAACATCGCGTTTAGCGAGGATGAGGTGCGTGCCGAACTCAGCAATCGAATAGCGCGCTTCAAGGTACCTTCGCACGTGTTCTGCTATGACGAGTTCCCCCTGCTGGGCAACGGAAAGATTGACATGCGCGGCCTTCGTGCGAGCATGCTCAACCTCGTCGTGCGCGGCAACTTTGGCGAAGAGCTTGCCGGTGGCATCCGTGTGTTCGACCTCACCATTCGCAGCATGCGCTATACCATTCCGCCCGTCTCGAGCATGCTTGCGAGTTTGGCAGCCTATGCTGGCTTCTCGCAGGACTACACGGGACGTATCCAGCTGGCCGTCGAGGAGATGCTCTCCGAGCGTGCCATGGATGCCTACTCCTCGGTGGGAGACATCCGCATAATCCTGAGCCTTGGTCCCGACTTCCTGCGTGTCTCCTTCAGCGATGACGGTGCTGAGTACTTCATCGACAAGCGCAAGGAGACGTCTGCAAACGCAAAGATCATCCTCGCGTTGGTTGACAACTTCCAGACGTATTACATCGATGACAAGCCCATCTACTGCATGGACTTCCTGTACGAGAACGACATGGACATCCTGGACTTCTTGGTAAAGGGTAGGACTACCGAGTAGGCGAGTCGCAGTGCGGCACATGGGGGTGTTCCCCATGTGCTGCCTAACCGAGAGAGAATGGCAACTTCGATGGACACGTCAGGTTACGACAAGGAAAAAGAGATTGTGCTCCCGGCGACTCTGGAAAGCATTCCGCAGGTGTTGGCGTTCGTCGAAGGTGGGCTTGAAGAGCTTCACTGTCCGAACGCAATGCAGATGTTGCTCGTTGTGGCTGTCGACGAGATTGTAAGCAACATAGCAAAGTACGGCTATCCGCATTCGGCAGGAGACGTTACTGTACGTCTTTGCACGGGGCAGGATGGGGAGTTCTTTGATATATGTTTCATTGACCAAGGAATCGCCTTCAACCCCCTCTGTGACACTCCTCAATTCGATGCGTCTGCGGCAGTCGCGCAACGTAGGATTGGCGGGCAGGGTGTAAAGATTGTGCGGAGCATTGCCGACGAGGTCAAGTACGAGCGAAGAAATAATAGAAATATAATGGTCATACGCAAATATGCTAAGTAATAACGAAGGGGAAAGGAACAAAATCATGGAAATCAGCAAGAATCGCGAGGGCAATCAGCTTACCGTAACGCTGACCGGTGAGCTCAATACAGCGACCGCGCCTGAGCTCGAGGCCGCAATCAAAGACGATATTCAGGTGGGGGATACCGTCGTGTTTGACATGACCGGTCTCACGTACATGACATCTGCCGGGCTTCGCATTCTTGTTGCCAGTGAGCAGGCGACGGGCGGAAGCGGTGCCGTCACCTTGCGAGGGGTCTGCAAGGAGATTCGTCAAGTCATCGAGGTGACTGGCTTCGATTCCATCTTTAATATCGAATAGCCCAACTCGGCTAAGGTCAACGTTGTACCATGGATTCGCGTAAGCTCGGCATTCGAGGACTCCTCAGAATCTCGGTCTGCATCACCTTATTGGTTGCGCTTCCAATATTCGTCACAATAAGCAAGATGAACGTCACCAACGACGAACTAGCCCGAGCGGAAGCGTCTATGAATGACGAGCTTACGTATCTTTGCCTGCAGTTGGAGGCGGCCCAGAATCGAGCGCGCGCGTTCGACACTCTCGCAAGTTCGTCTGGCGTGACGTCGCAGGACTTAGAAGTCAGGAATCCTGAGGCTAGTCGAATCCTGACAGATCCTATTGGCGATGTCCTGGCGGGATACTCACTTCCCGAGAGCGGTACGGTTTTCATCGTCGATGATGATAAGGTTGTCGCGAGTGACGACAAGCGCGTGCCTGTTGGCGGCTCCATGAAAGAGCTTTTGGAAGACGAGGTGTGTGCTGCAATCGGCGCAAGTATTCAGAGCGGTCGGATGCAGACCATTCCCTATCGCGGCGTATTTGACGCGCCAGGCGGGGAAGGAGCATATGGTGATCGTGATGACGAAGCATATGTGCTTGCCAAGCGGCAGGGTAACTACACGATACTGGGAATAGAGCCGTCAAGCATGGTCTTTAGAGACCGTGCGCAGGTGATTGGTCGGGAAGTCGTTCTTACCTACGTCATCCTCACGGTCGTGTTTGCCATCATGAGCCGCCTGCTCAACCGTATGGTGCTTCGCCCCATAGACAACACAAACGAAGTGCTGCGACGTATCACTTCCGGTGAGCTTGAATGCCGCATTAGTGAGGACGGGACACGCGAATTCATAGCGTTGGCGTCTGGTATCAACACCACTGTCGACGCGCTCGAGGGTTGGATACGGGAGGCTGAGACACGCATGGACTCAGAGCTCTCGGCAGCGAGAGCCATTCAGGAGTCCGCATTGCCCCGTGACTTCCCGCCATTCCCCAGCATTCAGGCATTCGACATCTACGCAATCATGAATGCCGCAAAGGAGGTCGGGGGAGACTTCTACGACTTCT
This sequence comes from uncultured Coriobacteriaceae bacterium, assembly GCA_902766445.1. GTDB lineage: Bacteria > Actinomycetota > Coriobacteriia > Coriobacteriales > Atopobiaceae > RUG440. The sequence continues at coordinate 3,022 of CACXDP010000298.1, read as the reverse complement.
TCCTGATCGGTGGGGACAAAACAGGTTCTGAAAAGCTCGTATTCCTCATTGCGGACGTGTCGGGTAAGGGCATCCCTGCGGCTTTGTTTATGATGAAGGCAATGGCGCAGGTGCGCAAGGAGCTGGAGGGTGGCGCTGAAATCGGTCAGGCTATCCGAAACGCAAACAAGGACCTTGCCATCGGAAACGCCGCCTGCATGTTTGTGACGATGTGGGTGGGCGTACTGGACTACGGTACGGGGCGCATGGAGTATGTGAATGCCGGACACAATGCGCCGCTCTGTTGGCACGGGGATGAGGGCTGGATTTGGCTCAAAGAAAAATCCGGCATTCCTCTGGGCACGCCGATTGACCGTCCGTACAAGGCTCATAGAATCGAGTGCTGCGCTGGGGACAAATTCCTGCTCTATACCGATGGTGTGACCGAGGCAAAGAACAATGTCGGTGACATGTACGGCGAAGATCGTCTGATGACCGTGGCAAGCGCGAACCAAGTGGAACGACCCGAAGCGCTGGTGACGGCAGTGCGCGGCGACATTGCTTCGTTCGTGCAGGACGCAGAGCAGTTTGACGACATAACAATTCTGGCGTTAGACATCCAAGCGCCAGACGAGTAATATTTGATTCCTAGACTAGGAGGGAAAGACATGGTTGACGGTACCTACACGATTCACATTGATACCCCGTTTGGAAAGAAGCCGGGCACAGTCAATCTGCGCACGCAAGGTGACACTGTGTTTGCCGACATCGATGCTCCTGTCATCGGCAAGCAGTCCACCGAGGGCAAGGTAGATGGCGATACGTTTACGGCTGAGGGGACGTTCAAGCTGAGGCTTGTAGGCAAGGTCACCTATTCTCTGCGCGGTGAGGTTTCGGGCGACGACCTAACCATAGTTATCGATTCCAGCAAGGGCAATTACGAGCTGTCTGGTGTCCGCGCCTAGCAGAGTAAGATTAGCAGGGGGACGGCCCTCTTCTCACCTTCTGCGGTGGGAAGAGGGCCGTCTCTCTTTCGCAAATGAGCGATGACTATTTGTTCTTCTTGATGTTCTGATAGAGGCGGTATGCGAAGAAGACGCTCACCACGTAGCCAATTGATCCCAGAACGGGGAAGGCTACAAGGAGCGGCCTAGTCTCCATTGCGGTTACTGGTACCGTGCACAGCAGACAGGAGCCGATGAAGAACGCGACGACCAAGAGTGCTTTGATGGCATTGCTCGCGATTCGATCGACCGATGCCAGAGCCTTCTCCTCGAAGCTGAAGTCGGACCGCACTCTGATTTGACCCTTCTCAAGCATGTCGAGCGTCTCGGCGGTCTTTGCCGAGGACCTCGAGGTGCTGTCAAAGAACTTCAGCAACTCCATCGCGATGGGTCCGTTCATTTCTGCGAGGGCCTCGCTATCGAGGTTGCTGAAGTCGAGGTCAAGACCAGTCTTGATATCCACCTTGTCAATGAAATAGTTCAGAATGTTGATGCGTGGGCTGAGCGTCTTGACGGTACCTTCTACTGCAATGATTCCGCGCGAGAGGTTGGTGAGGAAGGGGTCGATCTTGTAGCTCTCGTCCTGAAGATTGCTGATGATCGTCCCAAGGAGATCACCGAGCTCGAAGTCACCGAAGTCAGATCCGGTGTATTCTCCGCACATGCCCTCGCAGAGTTCGAGCAAGGCTCCGTGATCGATGTCGCCTTGAGGCTGGGCTGCCTTCAACACCGTGCGCTTGAGGCTATAGGCGTCCTGCATCACGATGGCGGTAACGAGGTCGAGCAGAATCTGGCGCTGCTGTTGGGTGAGCACGCCCATCATGCCGAAGTCGATCCACTCGATACCGTGCTCTGGGAGCTTGGTCTCGGCAGCTTCGTCCTCTGTGGTCTCGTCCTCTGTGGTGGCGTTGGCTTCGTTGCCTTCTGCCGCAACGACTGCCTCCTCTTCCTCGTCGCTCTCGGCGACAGGGACTGGCTCCTTGATCAACACATTGCCCGAGTGGGGGTCGGCATGGTAGAAGCCGTCGACGAGGACCTGCGAGGCGAAGTTGTCTGAGATGAGGGCCGCGATGCGGTCGCGTTCGTCTTCGGTGAGAGAGTCAAGGTAGCTAATGTCGCTGACCTCGGTGCCCGTGACGAAGTCCTCGGTGAGGATGGCCTCGTTGGTGAGCTCGCGATAGCACTTGGGTGACTCGACGCCCGGGCGGCTGGAGTTGTTTTGCCAGAAGCGCTCGAGGTTAGCCGCCTCATTGGTGAAGTCGAGCTCCGTCTTTGAGGTCTTCTCGAGTTCCAGAATCAGGGCCTTGATGTCGATGCCGCCGATGCCGTCCTTGAGGAAGGTGTCGAGAACCTTCTCGAGGAGGGCAAAGTCGCGCGCGACCGTGTCCACGACGCCTGGGCGTCGGACCTTCACGGCTACGACCGTACCATCAAAGAGCGTGGCCTTGTGTACCTGTCCGATGGAAGCCGAACCCAAGGGCTTGCTGTCAAAGGAGGCAAAGAGCTCGTCCACTGGCTTGCCGAGGTACTTTTCGATTTGGGCATATACGGTCTCAAGGTCCATGGGGGCCACGCTCGAGCGGAGCTTTGCGAGAGCATCGCAGTAGTCGGGTGGGATATGCTCGGACTGCTGGGAGGCAATCTGGCCGATCTTGACGGCGGTAGGTCCAAGGTCCTGAATGATGCCCACTACGATCTCGGGCGTGATGCCGTCGTCATAGTCATACTTGCGGATAATGTCGATGATTTCCTTGAGCCTACCGCTCGTGTCTGGGCCAGCCTTCTTTGCGTCCCTGCGCTGCTTGATGAGTGCGGTGATGAATCCTGCCATATGTATCAAACCTCCAAACAATCGTGATGATACCCGCATGCTGAAGCGAAGCACGACGTTCTTTTAAGCTTGAAGAATATCAATTATAAACAAAAGATGCAACAAGGCCGGTCTTTTGCTCCCCAAGCAGCACAAACGTACCTGCCATGAAAAAAGAGGGTGACAGGGATATCCCTGTCACCCTCTGTCACCTTGCTCGGCTAAAGTG
>CACXDP010000297.1 GCA_902766445.1 uncultured Coriobacteriaceae bacterium | reverse complement strand
TGTACCTCATGCTTGCCCTCCGATTTCCATCGTAGTGATGTCCACGCCCGACTCGGCCGCGAGCGCCTCCAGCGTTCCCGCCGGCACGCCCCACCTGCCGACGCTCCCCGCGAAGAGCTCCGCGAGCCGCGCGTGGTCGAAGTTCGTCCGTGGCAGGTGCCTCTCCGCGTCAGCGAGGACATCGGCCACGAGCGAGGGGTCCTCGCCGTCGAGCACGAGGTCCAGTATGGTGCGCTCCGCCCTCGTGACGGGCGTGCCAAACCTGAACGTGACGTCGCGCTCGTCCACGCGTCTTACGGCGGCCGACATGCCGGGAAGCTTGGAGCGTATGAGGCGCGGCGCGTACATTCGGCACGGGTAGGGGTGCAGATCCCCGATCCCCAGCGCGAAGGCTGCCGTCGCGCCACTCACGACGATGCCGTCCCACCTGACCGCGCGTTCGTGAGAGAAGGCTGCTGGTGCGGTGAGCTTCCAGAGCGCCGTGGCGAGGTCGAGCTCGTTTGGCGCCGTCCCGACGAGCCGGTATGCGCCGCGCACGACGCGCTCGAGCCTGCCCGCGCGCACGGCGTGGGAAAGCGCGTCCCTGGGGACGCCGAGTCTTGCGGCCTGGGCGGCGGTGAAGACGCCGCCTTCCGACTGCGCGAGCTCCGCCATGGTCGATATGTGACTCTCTCGTGACGTGGCGGACGCGATTGAATAAGGACTCATGCTCGCGTCAGCTTGCGAACCTGACGAAGCGTTTGTTGCGGAAGTGCGCCTTCACGGGCTGGTAGGGAGGATAGCCGAGGCGTTGGGCGTGGGGAGTCACTCACCACGCCTGCGCGAGCGCCTCGGTCCGACTATGCAGTAGTCGGACCGTGACGCGAACGGATGTCATACCCAGAGCGCTGTCAAGTACTCTTCGACGGGGCCGCCATCGACCTTCGTCCAGGTTTCGGACGTCACCATGGAGCGCGCAACGCGCCTTGGTGCAGTGGGGTTGTCGGGCTCGGGCGCCAGACCCACTGCGAGGGCCGCAGCCGATGTCGGCTGATTGCCCTGCATCAGGCGCGCGAGCGGCCGGTAGCGGCGGATCCAGCGCAGTTCAGTAGCGCTCACGTCGAGTTGGTCGGCGAGCAGCCGTACGTCGGGCTCGCCCATGGGGTAGCAGATGAACGATCCGACGTTACCGAGGATTGCCTGCTCAAGGCTGCCCACGGTGCCCGTGCGCACGTCGAGCGTGCGCGTTTGCGAGAGGGTCTGGAAGCTGAGCACGAACCCCACGCGCTGCTTTCTCGACTCCGCGAGAAGCGCCTCGAAGTCGTTGGTGGCGAATTTGGCGAACTCGTCGATGTATACAAAGAAGGGTTCGAGGCCTTCTTCGTGCGACTGTGCTGAGCCCCTGTACAAATCTAGGTTGAGCCCGGTCCACCCACTGCACCGAGAGGCCCTGCCCATGATGGCGTCGCGCAGCCGCATGGTGAGCATCTTGCATCTGGAGCGCGCCGCCCTCTTGCCTATGCGATCCTCGGGCACGTAGGCTATGAGAACCTTGCCCCTGTCCACGACGTCGGCGATATTCACCGTGGAGTGCCCGGGGCCGAACACGTGGCGCAGCGTGTGGTCGTGGGCGAATCGGCTCACTTTGGAGGAGAACCAGTGGACGAGCTCTCCGTTGTCGCTGGACTTTGCCGCCTGAGGGAAGAGCTTCACCCACTGGTCGAAGGTGTGGCGGTCGGTGCAGTACTTGAGCAGTTCTTTCACATATTCGGGTTCCACGTACATGCGCGCGAGGTTAGCGATCGCATGGTCCTCCTCCCTAGGTGAGCGCAAGAGGAGCGAGAGCCCATCGCGCGTCATCTTCTCGAAGCGCGGCCCCGCCCAGTCGAAGTGGTTGTCCGTGGTGAGCAGCTCCAGCGCGTCCTCGACCGCCTTGTCGCGGTCGAGCGGGTCGCTCGCGTCCACGTCGAGCGGGTTTATGCGAGGCAGAAACGCCGGGTTCGAGAAGTCGAGCAGTACCACGTCGCCCAGCCTTTCCTCCGGCACGCAGGCGAGGGGGTAGAGCGCGTCCTCCTCGTGGGCGGCGAGCACAAACATGCCCGCGCCGTTGCGGATATCCTCGCGCTCCATCTGGTGCACGAGGTTGGACTTGCCGGAGCCCGTGCGTCCGATGATGGCCGTATGGCGGAAGCGGTCGTCGTTGAGCTGGAACGCCTGGCCGTTCGTGGCTTCCTGCGTCCCGAGCGAGGTGCCGAAGCTCAGGTTCTCGTATCCCGTGCACTCCCTCGTGCGCAGGCTGTCTGGGGCGATCTCGTGCGGGCGCTTTGCGAGGGGGTCGTTAATCCGGCTGTACGTCTGGGCGTTGCGGGGGTTTTCGGTGTTTCCTGCCATGGCGGTCCTCTCTCTTGCTACGGTCTCTCGTATTCTGCTTTCAAACTTCGCATGCTCGTCTTGCGCGGGCATTTCCCCGACCTCCGAGGTGAACGGGCTGGTGTTCGTGTTGGTGGTATTTGCGTTTAACCGCTCATGGGCTCCCTCCAATCTCCGGATGTGCCACGTCCCCTATGGGCATGGCTGGATGGCGCTCGATAGGCGCCTTTCTGGTAACCCGCAAGACCTTCCGGGACGCAACCCCCGGCGGTTTCCGTTGGGCCGGCTTTTAGCCGGTATCCGGTTGACAAGGTTCGCAGTCACTTGCGACACACGCAAAAGCGACAGTCTCGAGACATAGTTCACCTCTGGGTGTCTCAAGGCTGTCGCTTGCGTTGGCTGCTTGTGCCTGCCGGCCTTATCTCATTGGGGTTTGGCTCCTTCGCTCTGGCGATTGGATGGAAGCGGCGATTTATGCCGTAGTGTACTATACCCAGCAGTGTTGGGTTCCATACACATATCTGGTGACCACGATCCCGCTGTGGGAAAGTGGTCAATCTGAACTCACTGATATTTCGAAACGACTTCGAAATCCTCGCCTCCGAGGGAGAATCGCTGTCCAAAGGCTATCCTCGTCTCCATGTGAGGGGCGAGTTTTTGGCCGTCCACGAACGTTCCGTTGGCTGAGCCCAAGTCGACAACCACGACGCTCGCCCCGTCGCAGCGCAGAAGCAGATGGCGTCGACCGATGCACGCATTTCCCGAGAGCTGAATGTCGCAATCTTGTCCGCGACCGACACGCATGGCCTTACCCTCTTGTAGCGGGTAGCACTCGCCCGAGCGCAGGCGGGAGAGGGCGTGACCGCAGCTGTTTATGACGTAGAGCAGCATGTCGTTGAAGTGCTTCTGGCTCAGTTCGTTCGGCGGCGGGCATACGGACGGGGTCTCGATGGCCACCGGCTCGATGCAGTCAATCCCCTTGCTCTTCAACGCGTAGCGCCACTCATACTCGACCCATTGCGACTCGCGGGCGGCGCGCGACCAGCAGAGAAACAGGACGTCCTTGAGATCGATCTCGCGCGTGAGCGCCCCCCTCCAGTCCTCGCCGCAGCGCAGGGCCTCCACGTCGAAGAACACGTCGAGGTCGGGTCTGATGGCCCTCATTCCCTGGATGATGGTCGCGACGCGCGATCTGTCGCTGCTGGCGTACGAGACGAACGCCGAGTGGATGTCGAGACGGTTAGGCACGATGGTGCTGCGCGCGACGTCGGTGCCTGAGCGGGCGGCACGGCACGGCATCACGAGGCTCAGGCTTGTGGCCGGAACGTCGTCAAAGAACACGTTCGCGCGGAGAGCAATCCTAGGCCGCGCAAGCTCCGCCGGCACGTCCACGACAAAGCCGAAGCGCACATAGCGTCCCTGCCACACACGCCTCTCGGAGCCAAGCACGCCAAGCTCGGGGCTTGTGAGGTCGACTCGCACGCACGTGCCACGCTTCGTCTGTGACCATCCCCCGTCAACGGTGCGTGCGTCGTTGCCATGTTCGGCGACGATTTGTTGCACCGACTCCTCCCATCCGTCCTCGTGCATGACGACGTCGAGCGACTCGTATTCGCCGAGGCGGAACTGGTACGGAGCCACTACGACGAAACGCACGTCGTCGATGGCCGTGGATGGCTCGCTCGCCGAATCATTCGGCCGCTGGAGGCAGAACAGAGGGCGTTGTCTTCGACCGCCACTTCTCATGGGGCGGGCTGTCGGGGTGGGATCTACCTCCATATATGGGTAAGCTTGATAATGAACCCCGTCATCCCACTCCGACGAATTGGGGTCACGACCATCATGATGGACCACATCCCTCACCTGCACCGGCGCATCGACACCTAGGTACATTGCGACGGCGAAGGCGATCTCCCACGCAATTCGCTCGGCAATATCTGGAAGCAGCATGCGTTGCTCCGAAAGCAGCGAGGTTGCCCTTTGCGCCGCAACGCCTATCGCCTCCGGCGTGCGCCTCCTTGTTGCCCAGCAATAGATTTCCATGAGTTCGCGGTCGCAATTACGCTCAAAGACGAGCATCTCGCGGTCAATCACGCCTACATCAACCACATGTGCAACGAGGCGTTGGGGATGGTTGAGAACCTCAATACCACAATCGCTCAGCGCATGCGCAATCGCCACCCGAAGCGGAACACTCTGGTCATCCTTGGTCATTTAGTCCCTCCGAAGTCGCCGAGCATATTCTTTACAATACTATAAGTAGAAAAAGCCAAAGATAGAGGTCCCAGCTCGACATTATTCTATGCTGCCCCGTGTCGAAAGAAGGCCAAGCGACTCCGAGACAAAGAAGCCGCCGCTGGTTTCTACGAGAGCTACGGACTCACAAAGGCAACGGATGCGCTCCCGATGTTCATTGTGTATTCACCGTTCCCCTTTGCGGTGAAACAGTCCTCGTCAATACCGCTCGCGGATTGAGGGCCTGCGTTTGTTACATGTACGACGGCGTTTCTTGCGTGGAAAGAGAAGACGCTCATGTGTTGCGAACGACGCTGGTAAGGTCGAAATCATGTTCCTGAACGATTTCGGCATATGGAGAGACGGACAATGATTATCAAAGAAGGCTCTGGAATGTACGGGCGTTGTTGGATTGAGCAAAAGGGGACCATGTACTACGTCTATATCGAGAATGGCAGGAGCGTGCGAGGGCCCTTCGGTTCACTCACGGATGCCGACCGCGAGTTCTCGCGCTGGTGCTAATGGCTGACATCCCGTAGATGGGCCGGGTGAGATGGCTGCGCGTGCAGAGGCCTCGGAGGACGTCCAAAGCGCATCCTCGGCTGTGCTGGATTAAGATGGTCTATGCGCGTTGGCGCTTCGATGAGAAATCAATCCCTGTCCGCATTGTCGGGGGAGCGAGGTGAGTGACATGGGTCGATTTGAGACCGGGCGTGGTGCCCGTGACCGTATGCCAAACGTCAACTACGTAAGCTTGAGCAAGGCGATGTCCAAGGCGCTCCGCCACCAGCCGGGGCGCATCGGCATTACGTTGGCGCCTGATGGCAGCGTCGCGCTGAACGAACTCATCGATGCCCTCAACCGCCGAGGCGGCTGGCCGCGCGAGCTTACCGAGGCCGACGTCATGCAGGTCGTAGAGCACGGGACCAAGCAGCGCTTTGCCGTGGAAGACGGACGCATTCGGGCGCGCTACGGGCATTCGGTGCCTTTGGCCATCGCCTACGAATCGGCGACGCCTCCTCCGGTCCTCTACCACGGGACTGCTGCTTCCAGTGCGGAAGCCATCCTCAAAGACGGGCTTCTTCCCATGGGGCGTCGGGTCGTGCATCTCTCGACTGATGTCGAGACCGCCTGGCAGGTGGGTGCCCGCCACAAAGGGAGGACCGTCATCCTCAGGGTGGATACTGTGCGGGCGGCCAAAGAAGGAGTCACGTTCTATCGCGGAAACGACAGCACCTGGCTCGCGGATCGCATTCCGCCCACATGCCTTAGTGTTTGCGCATCATGATCGGATGGGTTATTGTCTGCCGATTGCTTGCTTACCGAGCGATGAGGGCGAGCTTGGATCGCGCCGTTCCTACTGACACCCTTGCAATTATTCCCTCGGTAATCATGCGGTCTATGGTTCGCGTGAGCTTCTTGGAGATGGCCTTGTAGCCCAAGGCGCGAGAGAGTTCGGAGAGCGAAAGCGGGCCGCCTGCCAAAGCCTCCTCAATGCGTCGATGGTACTCCATTTCGCTCTGGTCCATAGTAGGTGGCTCGGGCAGGAACGCAGGATTCACGCCGATTCGGACGGTGAGGTAGCCCCTGTTCTCGTCCATCTCGAAGGTTGGGCGTGGTGAGTCGTTCTGGTCAAGCGCCGCAAGGGCTTTCGGGAAGCCGGTGTTCCTGCCCTCGCTCAGTCCTAGTTCCTTGAGAAAGTCTCCGATTCTGCGGTTTCGATACATGCTGCTTCTCAGCTCGAACCGCTCGATTTTCTCTTGGGTTATGCTTCGGTCGAACCCGGGAAAGCTTGTCACTTCCATCGCTTCGGGGGTGAACCTCACGGTGATGGGCTCGGCAATCTGGTACGAGCGGTGATAGACGGCGTTTGAGAGCACTTCCTCGACGGCCGCATAGGGGTAGTTCGATACCACGTTGGCAACGGGCGTTCCCTCGCGCTTGAATGTCTTCTTTCGGATGAAGTAGTTGCCGATAAGGGCGAGGGCATCAGTCAGTTGCTTCTGGATGGGTCCCTCAAAGACCCATTCGGTCATGCCCTCGCCCGTCGGGTCGGGCAAGTCGACGATTTCGATGCGCGCGTATCGGAAGTACGAGCTGATGCGATTGCTAAACATGAGGATTCCGACATTGCGTGGGTGTTGGTCTTCGGGAGGTCCATCGAGTAGCTGCATGCTCCTCGCAATCTCGATAGTTTCCATCTCTTCGGACTGAGCATACAATGAGCTTCCCACAATCCTTAGGTGATCGCGCAACAGTGGTCGGCTGAGGTCGGATACTTCTGCCGCAAGGTTGGGACGATCGTCGAAGGGGATAGATGTCGAAACGTAGAAGAGCTCTCGTTCTTCGTCTGGCGAGGCGATTACCGTACCGGAGAACTTTCGGATATAGAAACGCTTGTTGCTCTTGTCACGGGCGAGCACGTCCTTGGGGACCTTGTAGGGCCGGCCGTGGCCACCTGGTGCCCAAATGACGATAATCCATGTAGCGTCGTAGGAAATAGGCTCGACGATGGGCTGGTAGAGTGGTTCGATAAGGTGGCAGAGTTCGTGGAGCTTCTTGAGAATCTTGTCCACGTTCTCCTACGGTACTCCCCGTGGCGGCAGAACGGGCTTTGAGTCCATCTCGTCGATTCCTATGATGAGGTAGCCGCCGCCGATGTTGTCGATGTCGTTTGCAAAAGCACATATGGCGTGCATGATGGGGTTGGGATTGAACCCGCCCTTGAACTCGATTTGCGTGGATTCCACCACTCCGCCGTGCACAAGTTGTTCGATGCTTACGGGAATCGCCATCCGTCACCCTTCCTCAGTGTGTCGGTGCATGACAATCTCGATGATGTCCATGTCGAATACTCGACGCAATAGATGTCGAATATTCGACAGAAATTCGTCGAGCATGTTGGGCTAAGCTAGAGCGAGAGGCGACGCTATTGCTCTCGAGTTTTGCACTTTTGCATCGCGAGTGCGAAGAAGGCCAGTCCTGCGATGGCGACTGGCGCGACGGAATGCGTGTCGTCCGACGTGTCAGCTAGCCTCGTGGCGTCGGACCTTGACTCGGCTGGCGAGGACGTTGTCGAGATGCTCTGGCCGGATGAGACCTGCGGGCTGCTGATGGATGACCCTGCCTGGCCGGGCGAGCCGCCTTGGCCGGACGCCTCCGGCTTGCTGGGGCACGGAAGGGTGCTGTTATGTCAGTGCCCGGGGCCGAGATGTTTTTGCCGGTCTCGCCGGGGACGTTATAGTTGGAAGCGTCGCTCAGAGTCACGCTTTTTGGGTCGTTGACGTCGGTGTTGCGCAGGTTCATTACGCTCACTATGGTCTCGTAATCGCCAGGGAAGTTGACGTAGGGTGGTGTGGCATTATCGGTCTGGTTGCCTGCCGATGCCACCGTCACGATTCCCTTGCCATACGCCTCATCGACCTTACTTTCCAGCTCGTAGATCGCATCGTCAATTG
>CACXDP010000296.1 GCA_902766445.1 uncultured Coriobacteriaceae bacterium | reverse complement strand
GAAGCTCTCGCGCAGCGTGAGCTGGGTGAACGCGGCGGAACTCGAGAGGTACACCACCGGTTTGCTCCTGCCGATGGCGGAGCGCAGGTCGCGCCAGCGCGAAGCCTTGTGGAAGTCCTTGCCTACACGCTTGTAGGCTCCGCCTCCGTGCCATGTGTTGATGAGCATTTGGCGCGAGGCGATGGGCAGCCATGCGGGCAGCTCGCTGTTTGTGATGAGGAAGCGCGAGGTGAGGCACAGGCGCACGAAGCGTGCCGTGTTGATGCGCACGACCTCGACGCCGCGAGCGCGCAGATCGGCGTGTGCGTCCGGATCCTCGAACGCCCAGACTACGCGCAGCTCGGGGCAATGACCTTCGAGGTATTCGCTCAGGTACTTGGGATTGCAGGAGTATTGTTTGCCGAAGTAGCTCCACAGCACCACGCGGTCGCGCTGCAAGGGGCCAATTCCTAGCACGCGCAATCCGTATTGCAGTACGAACGCGGCTATCGTTTGCAAGAGGTCCATTGACTTACTCCGTTACTCTTTACTGTTCCCTATGGCGCGTGCGCATGGCGAGGGACTTCAAGCCCTGCAGGACGAGCGAGTCGCGACAGGCAAGAAGCACGATCGCGTAGACGCCCGCAAGCACGCATCCGCGCACAAAGAATGCCGGTAGCCACGCCAAGGCAAGGCTGTGCAGTGCTACGTACGCGACGGCCATGGCGGTCATGCCCGCGGCGGACATCGCCAAGGTGCGAGCGAGCCGACCTGCCAGTGCGCGAAGGTCGAGGTTCGCCCGTGCATACCAGGCGGCCGTGGTGACCACGCAGGCCTCGGCGATCACCGTGGTTGCGGCTGCTCCTGTTGCCCCGGCAAGTGGGATGAACACAAAGTTGAGCAGGAGATTCACGACGGCGCCGATGACGGTGGCGCGTAGGACAAGCTCCTCTCCGCCGTGTGGCAGCAGGATTGCGCTCACAAAGAAATTGCCAGCCACGGCGAAGAACCCAGCCGCGCAGAGCATGCGCAGCGACGACACCGCCTCCATATAGGCCTCGCCGCCGATCAGCAGCACGACCTCAGGCGCCATGAGCGCAAGCATCGTGAGAGCGGGGACGACGAGGATGAGCAAGGCATGGGCCATGTTTTCGAGCAGTGAGTCATATGCGGTACGGTTGTTCTGGGCCACGTAGAGCGAAAGCCGGGGCAGCGAGACAGTGATGATGGCGTTGAGCAGTTGCTTGACCATCTTGTATATCTTTGACGAAAGCCCGTAGATGCCGACCTCGTAGTCGCCGCGCATGACGTTGAGCAGGCTTATGTCGATGTTTACGTAGATAGTGACGGCGATGGCATTGCCAAAGAGCACGAGCATCGGGAGCAGGTGACGCCGCCAGTCGAATCCCCACACGAGTCGTATCGTCGCATAGCGACGCGCGCGAAACCAGTTAAACAAGTTTCCGCCCACGCCTGAGAGCACGGTGATTGCCGCGTAGACGAGATAGTCTTCAGGCCTTCGCACGAGGGCAAAGAGCAGCACGGCACTGACGACCTGCACGAGTACGGTACGAATCGTGATGTAGGCGTAGTCCTCCTCGAGCGTGTAGACCCACTCCACGCCCAAGGTGGTGCCGATGATGGAGAGCGACTGGATGGCGATGAGCGCCGCGTAGCCGTGCAGATGCGGCCAGAGCGCGACGAGTGCCGCAAGCGATGCGTAGGCGAGCAAGGTGGAGGCCATGTTGATCGTGAAGACCTCGGAGGCGAAGGCGTCGAGCTGCGTGCGGTCCTCCCTCAGCGTCGCTCCCGTACGCGTGGCGTAGGTCGTGACGCCGAGTCCTGCGATCAGCAAGAAGTACGACACGAGCGAGATGGAAAAGTCCACGCGGCCGAGGTTGTCGACCAAGAGCACGCGCGTCACGTAGGGGTACGTGATCAGGGGAAAGAGCATGAAGGAGATCGTGCGGATCCCGCTGTAGAGTGCGTTCTTTGCAACGGATCTCGCCACGGCTATGCCTCGTCCTTGTTGAGCAGGGCTTCTTCCTGCGCTAGCTGGTCGAGTCGGCTTCTAAGCGTGGAGACCTCGGCCGAGAGTGAAAAGAGTTTGGCCGTGAGCACCGCGATGACGGCGAGGAAGACGAAGTTGCTCGGCGCCTGAAAGCCGAGTGCCGATGCGAGTGCGCTCACAATGCCCGGAAAGATGGCCATGACGAGCAGAGCCACCGATAGCACCACCCAAAAGAGGGAGTCATCCAGGCGTAGCTTGCGGCGCCGGATGTTGTGCGTCACGACGAGAAACGTGATCACGGCACCGACGACGCACAGGATGCGAAGGCTCAAAGACATACGTGCCTCCTATCGAAACCACTGAAACATGAGGATCGAGCAGCACGTTCGCGTCATGTAGCGCACGACGTTGGGCAGGTCGAGGTAGCTCTGGCCGCCTTGGCGTTCTTGCATGTGGGCGGGGACCTCCACTACCTTGGCCCCTCTTCGTGCGAGCATCGCTACTGTGTCTGGCTCGGGCGTGAGATCGAAGTCGTGTGCAAAGAGCTCGATCATCCGCGTGCCATACATGCGCATGCCCGAGGTGGGGTCGCTGATGCGAGCGCCTGTCGTCAGGCGGATGAGACCCGCGATGAGCTTCGACCCCATGCCGCGCGCGCCACCGATGTGCTCTCCTGCCAGAACGCGCGAGGCGATCACGACGTCGGCGTTCTCATCCGCAAGGGCCTGCGCCATCGCGGGGATGTATGCAGGCAGGTGCTGTCCATCCGCATCGAACTGCACCGCCGCGTCGTAGCCGTGCCGCAGGGCATACTTCATGCCCGTTTGGAAACCGGCCGCAAGCCCACAGTTGATGGGCAGGTCCACGTGGTTGAGTGCGAGCTCGTCACAGATGCTGCCTGTGCCGTCGGTCGAGCCGTCATTGACGACGAGATAGTCCACGTCGGGACAGGCCTCCACCAGCGATGAAACCGTCTGAGCGATGCAGGCCTCCTCGTTGTAGGCCGGTATGATGGCGAGAACCTTCATGCCTGGCGGCTCCCGTTACAGCCCCAGCTCGCGGTAGGCCTTGCAGACCTCACGTGTGGGGCCGACCATGCGCATCTTGCCCTTCTCGATCCAGCAGACGCGGCTGCAGAGGTTCTCCACAAGGTCGATGCTGTGGCTCACGAGGAGCACCGTGACCCTGCCCGACGACACAAGCTCTTGGATGCGTTCCTCGCACTTGCGCTGAAAGAGGAAGTCGCCTACCGAGAGCGTCTCGTCCACGATGAGGATGTCGGGCTCGGTAATCGTGGCGATGGCAAATGCGATGCGCGCGACCATGCCGCTCGAGTAGTTCTTGAGCGGCATCTCCATGAAGTTCTCCAGCTCAGCGAAGGCGACGATGTCGTCGAGGCGCTCATCGATGAACTCCTTGCGGTAGCCGAGCAGCGAGCCGTTGAGGTAGATGTTTTCCTTTGCGGTGAGCTCCATGTCGAAGCCCGCACCCAGCTCGATGAGCGGAGCGATCGTGCCCGTCACACGGCACTCGCCCTCGCTGGCCTCGAGCACGCCAGCGATGATCTTTAGCATGGTGGACTTGCCCGAGCCGTTCGTGCCCACGAGGCCGAACGCCTCGCCACGCCGCACCTCGAACGAGACGTGGTCAAGCGCGCGGAAAGCCTTGAAGTTCAGCTCGTGCTTGTGGAGCGCGATGAAGTATTCCTTGAGGGAGTTGTAGCGCTCGGAGGCGATGTTAAATACCATCGACACGTCGCGCACGGCGATCGTGACCTCAGCGTCCTCAGGCACCGTGCGCCGTGCGAGCGAGGCCTGTGCTCCTCGCTTGCCCACAGGCAGGCTGCCGGTGATCGACTTCATGGTACCGTCGGGAGCCACGAAGGTACAGGTGACGATGAAGTTGGCCTCGAAGGGGATGATGAAGCCAAACATCGGCATGGTAATGATGCCCGACGCCCAGAAGCCTCCTCCGTTCGGAAGCTGCCACGAGTAGGCATAGCGAAAGTCGGAAGCGTCGCACCCTTCCACATGCATGTAGAGGTCCACATGCCCTTCTGGCTCGTATTTCGACCAGTCCACGGTATAGGATGGCACCCAATCGTCCTGCACGAACGTTCCTCTCTCACGCCTTTAAACTGCAACTTGCAACCAACAGAATAGCCGAGGTGATGCGCTCATGCCATGGTGCAACGCGCGCTGGACAAGAATTGCGTACAATGGGGCGCAGCCAAAGCTTTGTTTCGACTCGTCAGCGAGGAGCAATCGAATGACTCTGTACTTCAAGGAGACCACGCGCGGACGCGGCAAGATTTTCATTCATCTCACAGGCACGGACATCGATCCCGACGCTCGGATTGAGGCGAGCTCGCGGACGAAGGACGG
>CACXDP010000295.1 GCA_902766445.1 uncultured Coriobacteriaceae bacterium | reverse complement strand
GAGCTCTTGTGCGTGGCGCTGACCAGCGGGAACGCGTGCCCGTCCTCCAGGTCGATGCCCGCCAGCAGCGACAGCGTGCCGAGCCTCCTGTACTCGTAGTCGCGCCGCACCGCGCCCTTGCCGGACTCGTTCGGGACGGGGCGCAGGTCGGGCGACGTGACGGCGATGGCCTGGATGCCGGGCTTCTCGTCGCACGAGACCACGTGCGTGCGGCGGGGCCCGCGGGCGATCTCGGCGGGCGTGCCCTCCTCGTCCTCGCAGCAGAGCTCGTTGTTCTCGTCGATCGCGAGCGCGAGCTGGCGGTAGACGACGAGCACGTTGTGCTCCTTGGCCCCGAAGTCGGGGTCCTTGCGGGCGCAGTAGTATTCGATGCGCCCGAGGCCCACGCCCGCGTCGTCGAGTATGCGCTTGGCCGTGCTCTTCGAGCAGCGCGCCAGGCCGGGATGGCCGGTCTCCTCCGCATGCTCCCGCACGTATGCGCTGAGCTGGGAGAACGTCCACTGCTCGGCGGCCAGGCCGAGGTCGCAGGGCCTCTGGCACGACAGGTCGACGAGCCAGGCGCGCTCGTCCTCGTCGATCCTGGCCCTGGCGCCGCGTCCCGGCGCGTCGACCAGCGCCGCGTCCACGCCGCCCTCGCGGAACTTCCTCTGGCACAGCAGGACCGTGTTGCGGTTCACCCCGACCTCGGCCGCGACGGCGTCGACGCTGTTCCCGTCGGCCCTTCCGAGGAGGATCCTCGCCCGCCTCGACATCCCGGCGCTCGTCGACCTGCTTCTCGCAAGCGACTCCAGCCGTCTCCTGTCCGCCTCGCCGATGTCCAGCCTCGTAGCCTTCGCCATTTCGACCACCTCCGCTACCATTCTAGCGGAGGTGGAATCATTGGTCTAGTTATTAGAAGAACGTTCTACTAGGCGCATGGTGCCTCCTTTTCAAGCGTGCGGCTAAACAGTTGCGTTCGTGCTTTTCTATATGCCATCCAGAAGCTTAGTCATGCTCTGTGAGGAACTGATAACAGTCGTGCGCTTAGCCCGAGTCATGGCAACATAAACAAGGCTTCTCTCCACCCTCAAGACCTCTTGCTCGCTTCTAGTTTTTCGCGCCTTTTCAAGCATGTAGTGTGGAGGAACAGCATCTTCGTTCATGCCAGCAAGGAAAACGGTGTCAAATTCAAGTCCCTTCACGCGGTGCATTGTTGCCACGCGAACACCGGACAATGAGCGATCGTCAGATTGCTTCGATCCCAGCAGTGCCACATCGATACCGCGCTTCATGAGCTCTTCTGCATAGTTGTTGGCCAAACTGTTTGTCCTCAGCACTACACAGGCATCACGAGAATCCAAGCCAGAATTGATGGCATTAGTTATACAAGCGGCTATCCAGTCAACTTCGGATTTCTTATTGGGAAACTCCCTCATTACCGGTCTTTCTCCAATTATGAGTGATTGGGCAACCTCATCACGAACTCCTACGATACTGCCCCCATCCAAATCGTCCCAGTTAAGTCCGGCAATGACCGCAATGGCGGCTTTGCGAATCTGCTCGGGCGTGCGGTAGTTAATGCAGAGCCTCTTCGAGCGACCACGAACGTTTATGCCACAATGAGAGAGGATGGTGCGCTTGCGGTAAATACGCTGATGAGAATCCCCAACGATGAAGATATCGTTTTCATGCTGACTTCCAGCTATTGCCCGAATAAGGCGAAGGGCGGCACATGAGAAGTCTTGTGCCTCATCGACTACCACGGACTCATACGAGACCAAATTCGGATTATGCTCAATCAGCGAACGCGCGTCGGTCATCGCGGAGTCAATGTCACGCATTCCGCACTCATTCAGCAGGGATCTGTAGCGCTCAACAACATTCCACACCTGAATGCGTGCCGCCCGTGGTAGCCTGCCTCCTCGACCACTTCTCCTTGTTTGCACATACCTCTCGAGTGTTAACTCATCAAGTGCCGTGATAACCTCAGACCACTCAGAAGCATAAAACTCTGGCCCGTATTCCAAACTCGTTTCAGAGCTGTTTATCGCGTCGCTCCATAGCTCAAGTATCGTTTCTTCGTCATATATGACGTCGTAGGTTATCCCACGGCTTCGGAGAAATCTTAAGGCCCATCGATCAAGATTGTCGACGTCGATACATCTCCGCTCATCAGGACTGCAGAGCTCGTCTAAAGACCCGGATATGTCGGTCGCAAGATTCGTGCTGAAGGTAGTAAAGAGGACGCGTTGACCCGGTTTGCATTCCTTGGCCAGTTTGCGCGCGCGGTGCATGGCAACGACGGTCTTTCCGGTTCCCGCTCCACCCAATACCCGAGCCGGCCCATTGTAGGACTTGCTAACAACCGCCCTTTGCGATGGATGCAGGAATGTCCGCCATTTCTCAAGTGGAGCAGAAAGGAGCTTGAGGAGTTCGTCCTCACCCTCTACGACTACGAAGCTCCGTAGACTCGACGCATTTCGGAGGGCATCTGAGAAGCTGTCTGACGCAGGGCCATCATTTGCATTGCGAGCTACTTCTTCAAGTACTTCTGCGTAGGGAAGACCGTTGGCTAGGTATTCCAGTGCCTCTCGAACGTCTTCCGGTATTGAGGACGCTATCTCGTCGAATTGCTGTACCGTTGTGAGTGTTCGCAGGAAGTGAAGCTGGTCTCTTGGCGTACCAAGTTTTATCAACTGATCATCTGTGAAAGCAGAGAATAAGGGTGGAAGCTGTGGCTGTGCTATGTGTACTCGTTCTGTAAAGACTTCATACACCTGCACTGACCCCGTTATGTCATTTATACTGCATTTACGTTTTGAAGCCCATGCATATGCTTCATCGTGGTGATCAACCCACAGCAATAGGTACGTGTCGGATGCGTCTTGACGCGCGACAATGCCGCGATACGTTTGATCAATACGCGCAGATCGGAAGCATGGATCACTGTTCTTTATAAGATGAAGATGGATACTCCCTGATGAAGGGTTATCCCTGAACTTGGTGAGAAAGTCCGTTGTCTTTCGTTGAATGCCTTTGGGGAGCTTGGCAAACGCTGTCAGAAAGTCTGAAGATATAGCTATAGTTGGTTTGCTCATCATGCTCTCCCATCGAATGCTTGTCTGATTGCCGTATCGCTTTCCTTGGACCCAATGACCTTCCACCCTCGCCTCTTAAACAACTCTGCATCCACCATCTGACCTTCGGTGAGGTAGCATATTTTGGGTCGCAGCCATACCATCTCTGCCATCACATCCTCAATGCCGTCATAGCCAGCTTCATCTGGTGATTCGATGCCAAGCGCTGCTGCCCGACGGGCAAACGATTGAGCTTCGCAATCAAAGAGCACCTCATATATCGATTGCCAGTGCTCATCTGCAAATTTAACTCCTCCGTCTTTCTTCCCGAAATCCTGTTGCGCCTCGTCCATCCACCGGCCAAAGAAGCCAAGACTCGTGTTGTCGATGCGACCCACGACTGCTGTTCTATCCAATAGGCAGTTCCGCAGCGCGCAACTCGTCTCGGGCAGCAATGTACAGGCGTGGCAAGCAGCATAATTCAGTGACTCCAAACCTTGTGCAGTTGATTCGGAGCATACGGGGTCGGAGGAGCACCATGAGGCATTGCCCAACGCATTGCGGAAGGTCTCCAAAAGCCTATCGGGTGACCCTTGACGTACGAGTCCTCCCAAGCTGCCATCTGAGTCGGATGCGGATGTGTATATCAGGATGCCCGCCATCTCCTGGTCCGAATCAGACCAAGACGAATAGATACGCTCTTTAAGGGAGGAGCCGGAATACCCGCAATCGATTGTGAGCTGGCGAATGAGAATGTGCGACAAGGTGTGCAGCATCACGAGTTCGGGAGAGAAGTTGGTGCACCTCACCATGGCGCTCTGCAGCAGCCTTTCTTTCATGGGATTGTATCGGGCCTCAACACTTTTAGCCCATGTGCTTAACGCGTCGAGGTTGATACGTATGAAGAGCCCCTCACCTCTAAGTTCCATAGCGGGAAGCCAATCTTGTGGATTTGCATGTGGTGACATGTAATCGTTATCGGGAGCTTCTTCCGCATCTTCGCTTTCGGGAGTGATGCGTCGGAAACCACTGAGTACCAGCACTTCCTTAAGACGTCGCACAAGTGTGACGTCCTCAATCAGACCCTCCAAACTAGTGGGAGGGGCAACGTGGGTCGTCTTGAAGTCCTCTTCTTCTGTGTCGGGCGCACAAAGTGCACGATACTCCGCTTCAAAGATATCGCGCATGCGTATGGAAACCTTGGGCTTGTCGGTCTCACGGACATACTCATCCACGAGCTCCTCCGCAGCAATCCCTGCTTCCTCGAGCTCATACTTTAGCAAGAATGCTAGGTAGAATGCGGCCTGCTCTAAGTCACCATTGCATTTGGCTATGCAGTCTGCAACCGCTTGATAATTCTTCCTTAGAACGTAGCTCCTATGGCTCGGGATGGTCAAGGCGCTGCGATTGATGGGATAATAAACGTTTGATGCGCCGCGCTGAAGTACGCGCATCTCGCGGCCACAACCATTGGAATCCTTATCTTCTGATCTATTTCCGACCCAAGGTCGCAGACCACGACAATAGTGCGGATTTATGGCGCCCTTTGCGGTGGCATTCGCCAAGATACGTGAATGTCCGCATTCCTCGCATATAATCCGGATGGATTCCAATCCACCAAGCCGCGTAGAGAACTCAATTCTCATCCTGGGGTGCTTACCCTCCATGCTAGGGCATTTGCCAAAACGATTCGAGGGGTTATAGTGCACCCAAAACTCATACGGGAAGTCTTCGATGTGTCCATGCTCACATGCGGCCACGAAACGCGATGGTATTAGTTCTCCGTTGCAGTGCGGATCTGCACATTTCTTTTTCTTGTTGCCAGTTCCAATAATCCAGTACGGACCAAGTCGTCCACATTTTGAACAATAGTGCCAGTACGGAAACCTCATCGCCCGTATGACGCCACCACTCTTATACAAGTCCTCTGACGCCTTGGGCTTTTTGAAGCCTTTCACTCCCAGCATGGCCTCCAAGCGAGGCTCATGAATCATCTTAGGATACTCCCAATAGTCGCTAGCGCCCATGATGACCGAGTATTCAGGCAAATCGACAAGTGCACCGGGACCATATGCCATAAGAAGATGGCTTCTCCTCAGGGCGCCTACCGTCATCACCTTTTTGCCATATCCACTAGAACCGGTAGTCTTCCCGCCAAAATTCATGCGTTACCCCCAAAGATAGACGTTCGACGAAGGCTCCACGTTGCGCATGCTGTTCATTGCCCTAAACCTATCCTCATCAAGGTCGGGCTTCAGGAGTGATTTGTAGTGGTCATGGTAATCCCAGTACACGAGGTTCCCAAGCCGCGCTCGCTCTTCCCATTCATGCGCAATCTGCTCGAGTTCCTCGGCTACGTCCGCAACTTCCATGGCGTCGACCTTCCGCACTCGGCTCACAATGTAATCGATGACATCGTCCACCCCGTTCAGACTGCGTTTGAACTCGGATGCAGACTCATTCTTCGCTAACCCATCTATCAGATATCTACACAGCATGACAAAGACGGTATGAAGTGCCCTGTCGCGCGCTCGGTCTGAGAAGGGTGTCACGCTTGTTGATTCCACTGATTTATATAGCGCGTTGTGGAAGCGAAGGAATTGCTCATAGTGCGACCTATCACGTGACCGGAAGGAGTTGAGCAGGGTGATGACTAATCCCGGGTTTCGCCTACCAACGCGGCTTGTAGCCTGTATATACTCGGAATTTGATTTGGGCTGACTGTTTACCACCATCGTTCCAAGCCTCGCGACATCGACGCCTACGGAAATCATGTTCGTTGCCAATACGAAGGAATACGCATCGAAGCGATCGTTCGAGTCGTACTGCGCCTCGAGCGCATGAATCGCATCGACAATCTCCGAGTTGTTTTTGCGACTCGTTAGTTCCAGCACCCTATTGTGCTGTTCCTTCGGATTGACACCGGGATACTGCTTTGCGAACTTGGAATCTGCAAGATAGGCAAACTGGGTCTGTACGCGGTCGAGCGTGGCGGTAAGTGCCCCACCCAACTCCCTGAGGGTGCAGAAGTAGCCTACGATTGTCCAATAGGCATCGACGACCTCATCTGAGAAACCTTCCGCCTCGAGGTATCCCGTCGCGAATAACAGAGTCGCTAGCAATCGAATGAGTGAAGATGTCTGCGTTGTGCCAACTCCCATCATGCCAAGATAAAGCCTCGTTGGCCTCATCTCCGGCGAAGCCTCCACCGCAAAGAAAGAGTCAGACATTTCAATGCCTTGCGGTGGGAATTGTTCGTGGCCTTCGGCATATAAGGCACGGATTTGCTCCTCGGCATTTCGGACGGTCGCCGTTGAAGCAATGACTTTAGGAGCGATGCCATCTCGAGTACAAAGGCGACTGATTGCGCTCTCGTAGAGTCCCACCATGGTGCCAAGGGGGCCGGAAATGAGGTGAAGTTCGTCTTGGATAATGAGTTCCGGAGGCTTCGTATCAAGTCCGATACCAAACAGTCGGGATGATTCCGCTCTTTTGGGGACCTGTGCAAACTTGTCCACTGTGGCAACGATGAATGTAGGCGTATGCTGATACACCGAATCATCAACGATGTGCAGAGGCAGTCCAGGACCATGATGGTATGCGCAATCCTCGTTCGGACAGTGGATGTGCATACGTGCAGACGCTTTGTCGACTTCATAGTCATCCGCGCTAAGTTTGGTGCCACACCACGGGCAGACGGTTATTTGCACCGGATTTGGTTTACCGGCATCCAGACTAACGCCACTCTTCAGGCTTAGAAGAGACTCGTAGGCTTCGTCGATGTTGTTTGGCGTGAGGCTTCCGCCCACCCACAGGCCGATTGAGATTTCTTCACCGCCAAGCCCCTCCTGCAACCTGATTTGTTCGCAAGAAGCAACCATCGTAGACGCACGTTCGAACTGCTGAATGGTCAGTAAGCGTAATGTATATCGCATTATGACTGTGACGCCCAACGCAGAGACATCTCTGATTCGACGCAAGAATATGCAGAACGCTGCAATGCCCAGATAAGCCTCTGTCTTGCCGCCGCCAGTGGGAAACCACAACAAATCGGCGATGCCACGCTCCTCGCAATGAGGATCGGCAATGGAGCGTAGCTCCTGAAGTATGAAAGCCAATTGGAACGGATACCATGCCACGGCTTTGCGATTGAATGCCTGTCCCCTTTTTACACATTAGCGCTCCCATTGCAGGAGCATGGCTTTGTTCGCGAGTTGAAACGCGCGGAAAACCTCATCATCTGTAGCCAATAGTTCCACGGCTGCGGACAACCGCTCCTTTGTGCGTCTACATTGCGCAACGTTTCGTTTGGCCGCATCGACATACTGCGAAGCAAGCTTGGTTCCCCGCGCATCGATGTCCTCAATCCAGTTTGCGTAATCGCCTATGAAGCGACGTAGCTGATTCACCACATCAACTCTTTGCGCATCAACGAGGTAGCTCATGCGAAAGACCTCAAGACCATCTGATTGTCGGGGCATCATCTGAGGTACATCGCATTGAGGGATGATGGCTGTGGATACCCACCGAGGCGTTTTATTTACCCGATCCCATTCTACCGAGCATCCATGTCCTTGAGCATAACAACCTGACTTACGGTATAGGAGCTCCAGCTCCGCAAGCTCCTTGTCCCTGCTTAGCTTTTGTCGCCAATCGATGTCAGCAAAGGAACCCGTGTTGTTGAGCGCAACACGTATGATTGGCTGGAATACCGTATTAGCAGCATTTTTGCGTTGTGATTGTATCGCTTGGGTGCTATTGGCCAGGGTCACCGTGACAGCACTTGAACCATTTGTCGATGGCTTCCTTACCAGTATCCACGCATCGGCATATGGGCCTACCCTGAACTGACGCATGCCCGGCTCACAGGATGTGACTAGTTCATGCGAATACCGAATACGTCGGAAACGTAAGGATTGTCCTTTTTCTTCAGTGGCCTTAAGGACACCCTCTACCTCCTCGTACGTGGCGTACACAATTTGAATGTGCAGATCGGTTTTCCCTCTTACCGCAAAGGTCAGCCCCATCGAGGATGGCTGGAACTGATTTGAGAGCGAGATTGGTGAGTCTAAGGGCTCTTCAGAACTCTCAAGAAAACTCATATCCTGTTGCTCTGCCTCCCCGCTTGCACTCTTACGAGGATACAGCTTGCCCATGACATAGTAGCTTGTGGGTAACCCTTCGATGACTTCATCTTCCTCAACTGGACCTACCAAGTCCTTGCGGAGGATATCAACCACAATCTCCCTAGCATGGTAAAACTCCTCGTACCCCAAAACTATCATCCCTCCTTAATGACTCTGCGAATTGTCGGCATGGGCAAAGCCTCCCAAGGTGAAGCCATACCAAACTGCATACTCACCAAAGCGTTTGGCAGTTGCTGGTGCTGCTGTATGTCTGCCAACACAACTCACGATTCTATCGATGTACACCTCATCAAAGGCTTCGGGCAGGTAGCTTGGCAGCCCGCCCACCACTCGCTCGTAGCACTTCTCGTAATAAGAGATGAAGCTCTTGGTTGTCCTGCCCAGCAAAATGCCGTCCTCAGTCTCTATGTCATACGCCACTGGACCGGATGCAGGCACCTTCTCAGGCAGGCATAGACGCACATCGGCGCCTTCGAGGTCTCCAGATATCGCAAGTTGCATAAGCTCTGGTGCAAAAAGAAGCGAGCCCTGGTCTATATCAGTGCTGTTTTTCAATTCGATGTGCGTAAGCCCTCTCTTAACCTTGCGCTTCAGCACATGCTTCTTGGAAGTACGCACTCGATAGCACCTATCAGATGATTGATCGATTCTGAGACCCGCTTCGCCGCTCTTCTGAAGGCTAGTTCCAGCCCTAGCTCTGCTCAGAGCAACATAGGCAACCTTTTGCTCGTCAAGGATTGTAGATCTCGAAGCAGCATGCAAGTCTTCCTTCATAAGCCACACATGGTCGAATTCGCGCCCCTTTGAACCATGAATGGTGCTAACGGTGATACCAGGTGTCACGGCTTTAGTTGCCGCAAGTGACTCCGGAACTACCTCTTCCGTCATGGCATGAAGCAAATTCTCAACCTGATATCGCATTCCTTCTGGTTTAGCAGCGCGTAAAGACGTGAGGCCAATCCATACTCGCATCGCTTGTTCGAAGGATAGTCCCTTTGATTTGGCAGTATGAACGAAATGCTCTTCGTCAATCGTATCATGCGCATACTCAATGAGTACGTCCGCCACAGTACGAGACCAAAACGCTTCGCGTTCCGCTCGTAGAAGCGTATGAGGAACGCTGTGTTTGTACAGGAGTGAGCTGATTGCCACTGCCTGAGCGTTCGTCCTTGTTAGTATGCCAAGTGTACCGTCGAGCTTGCGCTCCAGCGAGCCCAGGCCAAGCGAGCGCAGCTCCCGCTCGGGTTCGCCAAGACTTGTAAGGACTTCTTCCACTTTTTGCCCAGCAGATACTGCATCCCTCGCAAGAATACTCTTCCTCATGGAGTCCAGGGAGTAAGGCAATTCAACGTTTTGACGGTAGTTCTTTGTAAGAATTACCTCCTTAAACCCGCCAATCTTGCGGACTCCGTCGAAGAATGCCTCCGAATTCGTTGCCGCATTTGCTTGATAGTCGTACACAGATTGGCACCTGTCTCCCAGAAGTGTGATGCCACACTCCTTCGGCAGTGATTCGATGAGAGCAAGTACCAATCTTGACCGAGATCCCACAAGATCTTGCGTTTCATCAACTATGAGATGTTGACATTGACTTATGAGCTCAGGGTGTTTACGGAACAGCAAGGCCGCCAGATTAATCCTGTGGTCGTAGTCCATATGACTGATTTCCCTGTTTCCAAGGATGCTCGGCTCATTCGTTTTGAGCCAGAACAGCAGTCGCGTGCAAAACTTGTCGAACGTTGTAACGTCGATAGCTTGCCAATCGTTCTCTAGTTCGTTCGAGAGAGCCTCATTCTGAAGGCGATCTCTCACGACTTGAACCGCCGCTCGTGTGAAGCTCATAACGATAATCGAATCCGGTTCGACTTCTTGGACATCTATCAAGTATTTGAGCTTTTC
>CACXDP010000294.1 GCA_902766445.1 uncultured Coriobacteriaceae bacterium | reverse complement strand
CTCTACGTCCTGGGCGGCGAGGCGAGCGTGAGCGACGGGCTCGTGGACTCCATCGCGGGTGCGAAGCAATAGGGAAGGCTCTTCCACGTCCAAGGGCACATTGCCAGTGCGACATGCGAGCAGCTTGCTTGAGTCATTGGAGGGGGATGCCACTGAGCGTGGCATCCCCTTCTAATTCGCCTGAGGTCTCGAGATGTGGTATCTGGCGTGATGCCGTGTATTGCCGCTCGTTCACGTAGGCACTGTCGCTCGACGTGCTTGCCCAATGGGGCAATGAGAGCAAAAGAGTGTCGATCTCAGCGGTTATGGAGACGGAGCCCCTACGAGGATGCGGGGCTTGTGCGTGCGACCACCGAACAAGACGTTTCTTGTCAGTCCCTTGTGCTTGTGTCGACGTGTAAGTTTGGTGGGGAGCCTGTAGGCGGTCGTGGTTGCGATGGCGTTTCTCAATCGCGTCCTTCAGGGTGCATGCGCATGGGTTCTGGCTAGACGGTCGCAATGGTTTCACAACGGTTGTCATTCGTATTCGATGCTCCGTCATGAGGGCGAACAATCATGCTCCAGAAGAGGCAGGGCGATTCCAATGTGTCGTGGTGGGCAAAAAGAGAAGGGTCGAACGGAGCATTGTCGAAGGTGGTGAATCCGCTTGTGGGTTTCGATGGTGGGACTTGTTGGCTTACGGGTGTTTTAGCCATGTTTCGACGGCAAAGAGGCATGCCCTGTTTTTCGCTCGATGCATACGAGGAGGTTGCAAGCGCATGGAACACTGGGGAGCTCCGATAGGCTAACGCCCAACAAGACGACAAACGGGATTCGGTTCCAATTAATTGGAATAGATTCCCAATTAATTGGACCAATTACCAATTAATTGGAATCTCTGGCAATTAATTGGAAACTATGGCCAATTAAAGGGTACAGGGGCTCTTCTGGGGCTATTATTACGGAAGATTGGAACAGGAGGTGTGATACATGGTTCTGCCGACGCAAGAGACCATATCAATCGAGTTCAAGAGCGATAAAAAATGTCTCCCGGATGAAGTTATCTTGGACAGCGTCGTCGCTCTCGCCAATACGGATGGAGGACACTTCTATCTTGGGGTCGAAAACGATGGGACGCCAACGGGGGTACATAAATCTCATCGAGATGTTACGCGACTTGCGGCATATCTGGCCAATAACACGGTTCCGCCAATTGCCACTCGAGTCAATGTGCACTTTGATGAAAGTGACAGACTGCAAGTTATCGAGATTGAGGTTCCTCGGTCAACGACTGTCGAGGCTACGGCGCAAGGCAAGATCCTTCGACGCCGCCTTAAACAGGATGGAACGCCAGAAACCGTGCCGATGTACCCCTATGAGATCGCGACGCGTCTATCGGCTTTAGATAAGTTGGACTACTCTGCCCTGCCTGCAATGGGCGCGTGTCTCGAAGACCTCGATCCCAATGAGATTGCTCGCTTGCGGGAAATAGTGGCCGGTGCTACGTACTCGGATAAGACGCTGCTCGAACTGGACGACGATCAGTTGTTGAATGCGCTACGACTCATATCCGACGAGGATGGTGAGTATGTTCCGAATGTCGCAGGCTTGCTTTTGCTGGGCAAGCCACGTGTGCTTGAGTCGGTGATGCCGACATATGGTGTGGCGTTTCAGGTGCTTACTGGAACCACCACCCGCGTCAATCGTGAGATTGTCCATCCGATACTTCACGCAGTTCAGGAGATTGATGCTCTGTTTGAGGCGTGGAATCCAGAACGCGAATACTTCCAGGGTTTCTTTAGGACCTCAGTGCCAGAGTTCGATCGTCGCGCGTTCCGCGAGGCCATAGTAAACGCATTCGGTCACCGTGACTACTCTCGACTTGGCCGCGTTCTGGTTCAGGTGACGGACGAGGGGATGACCATCTCGAACCCTGGTGGGTTCATCGAGGGTGTCACTATTGACAACCTGCTTACCGTCGAGCCACACGGAAGAAATCCGCGCCTTATGGCTGCCCTGAAACGTATCGGACTCGCTGAGAGCACGGGTCGTGGAGTCGATAGGATTTTCGAGGGGTCGCTCCTATTTGGAAGGCCGTTGCCTGATTGGTCGGAATCCAGCACTACCAGAGTCCGGCTTTTCATAGCTCGCAGTGCACCGGACGAGATGTTCATGAATCTACTTGAGGAAGAACGTCAGAGGACCGGAGTGACACCGTCGCTCCGACAGATGATGATACTCGATACGCTCAAACGTCTAAGAAGGTGCTCGGCGCAAGAGTTGTCAGACTTGCTTCCAATGTCTGTGCCGGTTGTTAAGTCTGTGGTAGAGCAGCTTGTCGAAGCGGGAATCGTGGAGGCTGTTGGGTCAAACCGTAATCGTGAATACATTCTTAGCTCACGCGTGTATGCGATGGAGAGCGGAGCTGCTGCGCATACGCTCCAAGCTGACATTGACGCTATTCGCTACGAGGAACTCATCGTGAAGCTCGCTCAACGACAGGGAAGCGTGGCGAATCGTGATGTGGTAGAAATGCTTCATGTCGGCAGTAAGGATGCATATAGGTTGCTCAAGAATCTTGTTGATAGCGGCCGCCTTACGCTTCAGGGGAAGGGTGCGGGAGCAAGATACCGCATTGCAGGCAGTGAGACATCGACCGGAGAAAGATCATGAGTGAAGTATGTCTATATGCGCGAATTCACTGGCAGCTCGGAAGCGTGAAGGATGACCTTCAGTTGCTGCGAGAAGTGTTCATGTAACGTTCGGTAAATGGACGCCAGTCCAATTAAATAGAACACAATACCAATTAATTGGAATCTTGGGCAATTAATTGGATCTTCGATCCAATTAATTGCCCTCGAATTCCATTCATAGCATTTTGCGATGGGGTTGATTGGATCCGCACCACGGTATCAGATTCGGTCTATGCGTATGGTGGCCGTGCCCATGCTGTTTGAGAGCTCGGCGCTGACTCGCCCTTGGCGTATGACTATGCGTGACGAATGAGGTTGTGGATGTACATTGCGATGACGTGTCGCAGCTCCGCGTCCTCGGTTGTCCAGTGGTTTTGCAACGGGTCCGTGGACTCCATCGCGCGTGTGAAGTATGGAAGACCCCGTCCCTCTTGCGTCGCACGGCGCATTGCCTTTGCTCAATTCTGATCGATGGCTGATTGGTTTTTGGTGTAAGTGGGTCGCTATGGTAGGTGGTGTTTCACGGTCCTTTGCATGCACGGCACCGATGTATATGGTGCGCAGCGCAGTCTTGTGCGGTGACATCTGGGGCGTGGCCCCGCTTGTTGAGATGGGACCTGCCTGGTCGGGAGTGTTAGAAATGAATTGCCTTAATAGATTTAGGCTCAATGGATTCAGGCTTAACTCGTTGAGGTGACAATGGCTGGTGCTAGTTTGGGTGCCGTCAGGTGACGCTGAAAGACGGCTCGGGTAAACACTTCCATGGGAGAAAGCGTGAGTCACAGACCCTGAGTGACAGGCTTGCTCGCTCGGCTGGGTTTTTTTTGGATGGAGGTGCCTTACGGGAGAGGGCGTGTGGGCAAGACGACCCTCACCAACAGGCTCATGGGCGATTCGGGCGTCACGCCGTCCCCCTTCGCTGCGCCTGAGCGCAGCGAAGGAGGACGGCGTGATCGTCTTATGATGGCTGTCTACTTCTCGCGGACGGCTTTGCCGCTCATGTGCTCGATGGTGAGTTCGAGTATCTGGACGCGCTTCCAGTTCTCGGCGATGTCTCCCTCTATGTCGTAGCCTTCCGGGAAGTACTTGGCACCGAGCTCCAGGAGGGTGTGGCGCCTCACGTCGTTGTCGGTGACGCGTCGTATGCGCCCGAAGCAGATCACCGACGTGAAGCACAGCCACCATTCGCCCTCGTTCCTGGTGCCCTCGCCGAGCACGGTGAAGCATGCCTTGTCGGAGGCATTGATGGCGTCGATCTTGTGGCCCTCGCCTGCACAGTGGAAGTAGAGCCTGCCGTCCTCGAAGATGAAGTTCATCGGGATGCCGTAGGGGTAGCCGTCGTCACCCGTGAGCGAGAGGATGCCGCGTGCTGCCGTGCGCAGGATCTCCTCGCAGGCCTCGCTGTCGACCTGCTGCTTGTATCGTCTCATCTTCCTGAACATGGGCTCTCCTTTGCCTGCCTGG
>CACXDP010000293.1 GCA_902766445.1 uncultured Coriobacteriaceae bacterium | reverse complement strand
CGCTGGCATGGGCGAGCTGCACCTCGAGATTATCGTCGACCGTCTGCGCCGCGAGTTCAAGGTCGAGTGCAACGTCGGCAAGCCTCAGGTCGCCTACCGCGAGACTGCTGGCAAAGCCGTCAAGCACGTGCAGGGCAAGTTCGTCCGCCAGTCCGGCGGTCGCGGCCAGTACGGTGACGCCGTCATCGACATGGAACCGCTGCCCGCAGGCACGGGTTACGAGTTCGTGGACGCCACCGTTGGCGGTGTCGTGCCCAAGGAGTACATCCCCAGCGTGGACAAGGGCATCCAGGAGGCGCTGAACTCTGGCGTCATCGCTGGCTACCCGGTGCAGGACATCCGCGTCACGCTCGTGGACGGCTCCTACCACGAGGTAGACTCCTCCGAGGCAGCCTTCAAGGTCGCCGGCTCCATGGCCATCAAGAAGGCGCTCAAGATGTCCGACCCTGTTCTTCTCGAGCCGGTCGAGGCCGTCGAGGTCGAGACGCCCGAGCAGTACATGGGCGACGTCATGGGCAACCTCAGCTCTCGTCGCGGAAAGATCGAGGGCATGGAGGACCGCACCACCACCAAGGTCATCAAGGCCAAGGTGCCACTGGGCGAGATGTTTGGGTATGCCACCGACCTGCGTTCTCAGACGCAGGGTCGTGCGAGCTACACCATGCAGTTCGACTCCTACGAGCCGGTGCCCAAGTCAGTACGTGAAGACATCATAGAAAAGCATGGCGGCAACGCCTAGTAATATCCGTAGCCTACGCGGGGCGAGGGCCCCGCATCACAGGAGGTAACAGTGCCAACCCAAAAGATCAGGATCCGCCTCAAGGGCTACGATCATGAGGTAGTTGATCAATCCGCCAAGCTCATCGTAGACACCGCGCAGAAGACGGGCGCTCGCGTCAGCGGTCCCATCCCCCTGCCCACTGAGCGCAACCTCTACACGGTCATCCGCTCGCCGCACAAGGACAAGGACTCCCGTGAGCAGTTCGAGATGCGTACCCACAAGCGTCTCATCGACATCCTCGACCCATCGAGCTCCACGGTTGACAGCCTGATGCGCATGGACCTGCCCGCTGGCGTGGACATCGAGATCAAGCTGTAGAGCGATTAAGCAACGTGAGTGAAGAAGCCCCGCCGCGTACGCAGCGGGGCTTCTTCAGTCGTCTATGATAAAAAGATTTGGGTTTTCCGGAAATTTGTTTCAGGGTTTGATAAGGAACAAGCGCGAGCGTATACTAGTACGAGGCGCTTCAAGCGCCAAATGGTTTGTCAATGGAAAGGGGAAAAGTGGTGTTTAGCAAGGGATCTCAGAAAGTCGCTGCCTTCGCTGCTTCGATCGCACTTGCGATTTCACCGGCATGGGGTGGAGTGGTGATTGCTGATGAGCTGGTTGATCAAAGCCAAACCACGGCAGTGGCCACGACGGATGAGCAGGAGATGAGTGCGCAGTACCATGAGGAAAACCCGACTGCTGAGGATACGGCGTACAAGGAGCCGGCTCGCGAGATGGTTACCAGTGAGCAGCATGGAGAATCAGGCGAAGGGTTGACCGACGGGATGAGTGGTGATGCCGACGAGAAATCGGGTGAGGAGGCAAAGGACAAGAACGAGATGCCGGCGGATGAAGACGAGAGCGATGCGACTGCTGAAGACGCCACAGAAACCAATTCCAACGATTTGGCCCTTACTGCGCAAGCGGCGGAGATTCACCACATTGAAGATGGCGGAGAGACCGTAGTCGATGAGTCCGAGTTTGAGTGGGTGCCGGTTGATACTAGCAAATATAGTAGTGATAAGTATAGATATATAGATGAGGATGGATACCGGATTTTCTTTGAGTCGGCGGAAAGCATAGAACTGCCGACTGCCAGGTTCAAGATTGGCGAGAATGGGGAACTTCTCAAACCGATAGTTACGACTGGAGGATGGCAACTGTCGACTGCTCACACTTTCGGAAATTTCGACGGTCAGTTCTTTTGGTCTGTAGAGGCTGATGTGGCGGAGAACGAGTTTACTCCGTATCCAAATTCGTCCGGTTACTACTATGAGGGAGGCGAATACGGTCCGAGGGGTTATTATCGGTATAACGAGACTACGGGTATGTATATGCATAGTTACGGTGGAGTCGTCGCCGACGTGAATACAAGCTCATCCAATGAAAACGGGACGACCCCGTTGCAGGAATCCTCGTATGAAGGCTATATGCCTAGTACCGTGACATTAACACCGGCTACTGGACGTCCATACGTATCGGCTTCAGAAGCCTCGTCGATTCCCGCGACTTCAGATGTCACATCGTTCGTCGGTGCAATGACAGCCGCTCTCGGTGCCCTCGCGGCCTTCGGCTCCGCAAAGGTGATTCGCCGCAAGTAGGTGGCTGGCACGCATATAAGAACAACGTTACAAGCGGGCGAAGGGGCTGTTCCTCTTCGCCCGTAATGGGATTTAGCGTAAATTGGCACGCGAGCACGGCAAGCTTCGAGACCCTCAAGTCAAAGGCTGTCACCGTGACGAAGCCCATGACCGTCTACGGCTCCATCGGGCGAAGACCTACGCGATGTCGCAGAACTCAAACTGCTTCGCCGTCGACGTCGCGACCGGCGAGGCCACCGTGGGGAAGGGCGCGCTGAGGGGCGCTTACACCCTCAAGGTCCAGGTGACCGCGGCTGGCGGGAGTGGAGCCCGTACCGTCTGATAAAGTGTCCGTGACGGAATGCACCGCAGCAGAGGAGGTGGCGTGGGGAAGAGGCTCGACGATTACCTGGCACGAATCGATGCGCTGCTCGGGACCAGCCCCTCCGGCACGGACTGGGGCCGCGTCCTCGAGGAGCACCTCGCGCAGACGTCCTTCTTT
>CACXDP010000292.1 GCA_902766445.1 uncultured Coriobacteriaceae bacterium | reverse complement strand
GAGTTCTGGAGAAAGTAGCTCACGCCGATGGCGGTGATGAGCACGGCGAGCGATGGCGCTTCGCGTAGCGGCTTGTAAGCCGCACGCTCCACCACTATGCCCAGACAGGTACAGCCCACTATGGATAGCAGTACGGCAACCGCCACCGGAAGACCCAAGTTGTTCATACAGATGAAGCAGATGTAGCCGCCCACCATGATTACGTCGCCATGCGCGAAGTTGAGCATCTTTGCGATGCCATAGACCATCGTGTATCCCAGCGCGATGATAGCGTACACACTGCCCAAACTGATCCCGTTGATCAGATTGGTGAGGAAGCCCATGCCCTCCCCCTTTCTCTTGTCATATGCGTAGTGTGGAGAAGGGAACCAAGGCCCTTCTCCACACCTCAAGCGTTCTCCAGGAAAGCTGTCCTGGAAATTCGCTCCTTGCGTTTACCTCGTGCCTACTGCTCGTCGAGGGGCATGTAAACGCCGTTCACGATGACCATACCCTTGGGGGTCTTGGTAACCTCACCAGTAGCAGACCAGCTAGACTCGCCCGTCAGGCCGCTGTACTTGAAATCGGGATTCGTGAACTGGGCGATAAGCGCGTCGCACATCTCCTCGGTCGCCATGTCGGGAGTGATGGCAGCCTCCTCGATGGCCTGTGCAATCGCCTTGACACAGTCATAGGCGTCAGCCGCGAACTGATTGGGGTTCTCGTCCGTACCAGCTGCGGCCTTGTAGGCCTCGTCAAAGCTCTGCGTGGCTTCGTCCTCAGCGGTGGCCACGAACGGGGTCAGCAACATGACTCCCTCGGCCAGTGAGGTGTCGAACCCCTCAAGCGTCAGGATGCCGTCCATGCCGTCAACGCCAAAGAACTTCGGCTTGAAGTCCTGCTTCTTTGCCTCAGCGAGGATCAGCGAGGCGGGCGTATAGTAGATGGGCAGGAAGATGAGGTCAGCCTTGTTGTCCTTGGCATCCTTGACCTGCACCGAGAAGTCCGTCTGGTCGTCGGTGAAGGTCGTGGTGGAGACAACCTCGAAACCCTTGCCCTTGGCCTCGTCGACAAACTTCTGATAGATGCCGGTGGAGTACGCGTCGGCGTTGTTGTAAATGATGGCGACCTTCTTGCCGAGCTTCTGCTCGTCGATGTACTGGGCGGATGCGGTACCCTGGTTGGGGTCGGTGAAGCACATCTGGAAGACGTTGTCCTTGCGTGGGTTGTCGGCACCGATTTCCTCGCCTCCGATGACGTTGACGGAGGATGCGGAAGGAGTCAACTCAAAGATGCGATCGGCATAGGTCTCGGTCGAGACGGCAACGCACGGGGTTGTGGTGGTAGTTCCCACGAGAATCTGCATGCCCCAGTCCTTGAGCGTGTTGTACGCGTTGACGGACTTCTCGGCGTCGTGCTCGTCATCCTGCCAATTGAGCTCCATCTGGATGTTGCCGGCAGCGTTAACCTCATCAACGGCCACCTGCGCGCCGAACTTCGTTGCGGAGCCGTAAATCGCGGCAGCGCCGGTAACGGGGCCGATGCCGCCAATCATAAAGGTGGAACCTGACGTCGTAGAGGCTGCTGCGTCACCACTCGTAGAATCGGTGGAAGCAGCGTCACCGGAACCACCGCCACACGCGGTGAGACCAAGACCAGCCGCTACGACACTGGAAAGCTTGAGGAAGCTCCTGCGTGATACTGCGTTGTCGATTGCCATCATTCCCCCTGACATGGTCAATGATTTATATAATGCCAATGGTGCCTGTCTATCCTAAACGCGAGGCATTCATGATGGCGAGGTCGTTACCGGCTTGCAACGTACACCGCTGCAATGCCGGCAATACCGACGGCCCGCAGGCTAGCACTCAGCCATACGGGCTCTATCGCGCTCAAGGATACGGGCAAGGTAGCGTCCGGTATAGCTGTCCGGATTCTGCGCGACCTTCTCGGGCGTGCCGTATGCCACCACCTTTCCGCCACCTTCGCCTCCCTCCGGGCCGAGGTCGAGCACGCGATCGGCAACCTTTATCACGTCAAGGTTGTGCTCGATAACGAGTACCGTGTTACCGGCATCAACGAGCTTCTGCAGCACCTCGACGAGCTGACGCACATCCTCGAAGTGCAGACCCGTCGTCGGCTCGTCCAAGATGTAGAAAGTCTTGCCCGTCTGCTGACGGTGCAGCTCCTTGGCGAGCTTTACGCGCTGCGCTTCGCCGCCGCTGAGCGTCGTAGCGGGCTGACCCAGATGGATGTAGCCAAGCCCCACCTCGTAAAGCGTGCGGAGCTTCTTCTCGATGCGCGGTATGCTCGCAAAGAAAGCCAGAGCTTCCGTCACCGTCATGTCAAGCACGTCCGAAATGGACTTATCGTGGTAGCGAATCTCCAGCGTCTCGCGGTTGTAGCGCCTTCCGCCGCATACCTCGCAGGG
>CACXDP010000291.1 GCA_902766445.1 uncultured Coriobacteriaceae bacterium | reverse complement strand
GGGGTCGAGCCCAGCGGTGGGTTCGTCGAGCACGATGATGGCCGGATCGTTGATCATCGCCTGCGCAATGCCGAGCCGCCGCCTCATGCCACCGGAAAACGTCTTCACCTTGCGGAGGGCATCGCTGCTGAGTCCCACTTCTTCCAAGAGCCGCATGCAGCGCTCGCGCCCATCACGGTTCGAGAAGCCCTTGAGCGTCGCCATGTAGCGCATGAAGTCGAGAGCCGAGAAATTCGGGTAGTAGCCGAAGTCCTGTGGCAGATAGCCGAGCAGCGACCGATAATCGTCACCCATCTCCACCGTATCTCGCCCGTCGAGCAGAATCTGCCCGCCCGTGGGTCGGAGCACATCGCAGATCATACGCATGAGCGTGGTTTTGCCGGCGCCGTACGAGCCAAGAAGCCCCGTCACGCCCGGAGTCAGCGTTGCTGACACACGGTCCACGGCGATCCTTGCCCCGAATTGTTTGGTCAGCCGGTCCAATGTGAGCTTCATGATAGCGTCCTTTGCCCTAGTTGTTTTTCTTCGCCATATGCGGGGAGAAGGCATCAAGTCCTGCAGTGACAGCATGGAAGGTCTTCGCGATCTCGCACACAAGCCACAAGCACACCGCGGCAGCCGCGGCAGCCCAAACGGCGAGCGACGCTTGCGTGTACATGTCCGGCAACGCGCTCGCGAGCGCCAAGATGATGGCAGAGCAGGCAGCGGTCCAAGCGACGCACAGAATCGAGGCAACGGAAGGGATAGCCTTCCGCAATGCCATGAGCGACCCCGCGCAGGATAGGAAGAAGGGCGGGACCGACCAGAGCGCCACGGAGAAGGCGCTGGCCTCTAGCGAAGTTGCAGTCGCGCCGACCATGATCGCCACAGCCAAAGACGACGAACTGCCAAGAATAACGAGACGGGCGACCATGACGCTCGCGACGTTGTTTGGACACGAGTACTCCAGCTCGGCAAGGCAGTGCAGCTTGCTCGCATGCACGGTGGGAACGCCGACAAGAACGGTCATCGCCGAAAGCATCCCAACGCTGACCTTGGCTGCGGTGGCGTCGACGGCCGAACGAGCAACCTCGCACATGAGGGCGACAAGCGCAACCTGACCAGCACTTCGCCGTAGCACTCCTCGGCTATCTCTTGTGCCTGTTCTGGACTTAAGCCGCGCGAATCGCTTCTTTGCAAGCAAACCACCTCCCCACCTACTACAACGGAAACGCCGCACGAAATGTGCGGCGTTCACCAGAAAAAGTGAGAGGTTTTTGGGATTGGGGGTGAAGGGGGAGGCGCGGACAAACTCCTCCGTCCCCTTTGTCCTTGTCCTTTGACGGTGAAGGGGGAGGCGCGGACAAACTCCTCCGTCCCCTTTGTCCTTACTTTCTAGACATACCACGCCGTCTCGCTGTACCAGTAAAGCGCAGTCATTGCTTCTTTTGCGACCTGATCCCAATCTCCGTTCAAGACAATGCCGGCATAACTTAAGGGTGGGAGCACTATGCTGAACGAATGACCCCCAACATTCCCCGTAATATTTATCTCATCTTGAAGACTCGGAGCCTTAATCTTGTCAAAGCGAATGCGATAACGACCATCACTCTGCCGCTCCGACACAAAGGCTCTGCCATCGCTCCCAAATGTAGCAGATGCCTCAATATCCTCCCCCTCGGGAGACGAGAGATACACGTCAAACGTCGTGTAGGAGTTAAGGGTCAAGGAGCACGTCGCCTTCAGGGAAGCACCATCGCTCACTGTTTTTTTCGCGCTATAGTAATCTCTAGACAAAACTCGAGTTGCTTCATTGATGTCGTTGGCTTCCGCAAAGAACAGATCCATCTCCTTGTAGTCCTTGCCAACGGTCCACTTAGCATTCTGCGCCAAGAACGGCTGCACATAATGCCCGTAGTTCGCGACTGCCTTTACGCAATTAATCACGTTATTATAATACGTTCCTTCTTCGGCGTCCATTACAAGCTGCACATACTCCTTCACGGAGAAGTCCTTCGACACAGACCGCCCTTCTGCATAGGTAAACGTACAGGTTACGGGCTCGGCCATCTCAATTGAGGACAACTCGAAAAAGAAGCCGGGATACCGCAATGAGGGGTTGTAGTCTGCCTTACTCAGCGGAATCGGATCTGTTTTGCGCGCATTCTTGCCACCGATGCTAAAGACCGCATAGCCGTCACTGTAGTCTACCTCTTCGGGCAAATCGATTCCGAAACGCAAGACGAGCTGCTCGCCAAGGATGAGTTGCGCAGATGCAAACGTGGGACTAGGGAGATAGAAAATCGTGAACTCAGCGGTAGCGGTACCAAAGTAACTGCCGATGCCAGAGACTATGACCTTGCCTGTGCCCGCTTTATCATTGTTTTCGTACGTAAGCTTGTAGTCGACGTCCTTGATCAACTCCACATCCCCAAGCGTGACCTTCGGTTCGGGAGTAAGCGGCTCACCCAGATATTCTTGTTCAGGTATCGCCTCTATCGTCGCGCCTGAAATGGGTTTTGGCCGGGTATCCTCACCGACCTCAACATTGCATTCCTCTGGAAAGCCACGGATGTTGCAGTAAATCGTTGCATGCCCTTGTCCTATCGCCACCACGGTGCCATCGGAAAACACCGCAGCCACGTCTGGGTCTGAGGAGCTCCATACCGCCATTTCTTTATTTGCGGTCTCCGGCACTATGGTGGTCACGCTTAGTTGAGTCATCTGGCCGGGCGAAAGCGTTAATCCTATTTCAGAAATATAGTAGTCTGTCACTGAGTTCTGCGCTTGAACACCGATGGGCGGATCCAACAGCCTCCAATATGGATGCATATACTCGTCATATTGTGTGTTGTTTGCTTCAGGAAGCTTCAAAGTGCTGGCGACTACGGGATCGATAGTGTGCATTTCTCCATAATAGCCTCCGTATCGCTTCTCGAACTCGATGATCCCTTCCGTGCTCTTCATAAAGAACGTGTAGGATATTTGATTCGTGTCATCCCATTGGTCGTTCTCGTCAACCTTGTCCGTGGAATTCGAATCCCACGTCGTGTCCACGTGATACCAATCGCCGTCCACACGCACGAGATTCCAACCATGGTCTTCGCTATACACGTAATAGCAATCTACTCCGACTCTGTCCATCAGAATCTTGAACGCATAGGCAAAGCCCTCACAGACGCACGAGCGCTCGCCGAAGGCACCATAGGCGCAGTACGCGTAGAACGGGTCCTGGTTGTCGTGCATGTTGCCATACGGCGTCGGATAGTTGGTGTAGTCACCCGCATACGAGCCATAGTAATACGATACATGCGTGCACATCCAGTCATGTGCAGCCTTGACCTTCTCCAAATCCGTCCCGTTAGTGGGAATCCATGCCATGGCGTCCGCAATGCCCTGCACGAACTTGGCTCGCATGGCAAGCACTTGTTCGTCTGTATGGCTAGACTTGAGGGCGTATTTGGCCGCAACCGTCACCAAATACTCCCCAGAACCATGTGTCCCCTCCCAGCTCACAACGTCGAATAGCTCAGGGTGCTTTTCGAGCAGATCCTTAAAAAATGTATTGAAGTCACTGCTGGTGATCTCGAAAGCCGAGACATCAACTGGGGTCTCATCCCTCTTGACGAGCTGGCCATAGATGAGGGCCTCCAGCGCCTCCGGCGATGTGTCTAGTTCAGACTGCGCGCGAAGAGTAACAGACTCGGGCTCATCCTCCACATACGTGAGCTCATACTCCATAGTATCGTCGTGGTCGATACCGCCCACGGGATAGGCAGCCTGCTCATCCACCGACTGAATGGGTCCCCCCTCTATGATGGCCTCGTCCGCCCGCGCGACAACGGGAACCGTGGCCCCCATTGCCAATGCTACGAGCAACGCAGACAGTAGCCAGAGGCACGGGAACCCCCTCGCGGCTTTCTTTCCGTAAACAAATCCATTTCTCATGCGTACCATCCCTTCTTCACGCAACCTACACGTAAGCTTAGTTTACAACGAGAAAGTCATTCAGTGAACGACGTGCGGACAAACTCCCCCGTCCCCCTTGTCCGTCTAAATATTGTCTCTTGACTTAAACCATGGTTTAAGTCGTATTCTTTGATGTAAGAACTGATAGACAAGAATGCCTGACTGAGGCAACTGGATGGAGCACCACATGGCGAGGATGTACACGATAGGCGAAGCTTCCGAGCTGCTGGGAATGCCCGCCTCCACCATCCGCTTCTACGAAAAAAACGGGCTCATACCCAACATGCAGCGAACGGGCAGCGGCATCCGTCTCTTCGACGATGAGGACTTGGAGTGGATGCGCTTCGTTGAGCACTTCAAGGCGTCTGGCATGCCCATCAAGGAGATTCGTACGTTTATCGAGCTCTACCAGCAGGGCGACTCAACCATCGAGGAACGTCGTCGCATTATCAATAATCGGCGCGATGCCGTCGAGCGCCAGATAGCCGAGCTTGAGCTCGCGCGCGACTTCATCAAATACAAGTGCTGGTTCTACGACGTGGCGGCAGAGGCTGGCACCTGCGACGTGCCAAGGGAAATGCCGCCCGAAAAGATGCCCGAGGAGATGCGGCGCATCAAGGAGCGATGCGGCATCAGCAGTTTCTAAGGGCGACACGCCACCCAGGCTGCTTGATACGATATTAGTCAAAACACGAAGAAGGGAGCACAGAAATGACCGTCAAGATTCGTAGGAGTGCGCAGGGACAGGCCATGCCGAGGGAGACCGTGGCGCTGCCTTCTGATGCCTTCGGGCTATCGGACGCAACAACCGTCTACTGGCTAGGCAACGCGGGATTCCTCATCAACAGTCGGGGCACGACCATTATGTGTGACCCGCTGCTCGTGGGATTCGACATGCCCGTGCTGGTTGATCCGCCCGTACTTCCGGAGGACGTGCCTCACGTGGACGCACTTCTCTACACCCACATCGACAACGACCACTTCAATCGCATCTGCCTAGCCGCGCTTGCAAACAAGTACGACGAGCTTCACGCCACCGAGTACGTCGCCAGTGTCGCGCGCGACGAGGAGGGAATCCCCGGCGCAATCGGACATGACATCGGTGAAACCTTCAAGGTCGGTCCCCTGAGCATCACCCTCACCCCCACCTGGCACAACTGGCAGGATCACGGCGGACCGGGTAGCAAGTACGGCCACCGCCGCTGGGAGCGCAAGGAATACTGCGGCTACTGGATCGAGACGCCCGACGGCAGCATCTGGCTGCCAAGCGACAGCCGCCCGTTGCCTGAGTTCCTTGAGTGGGAGACCGCGCCCGACATGATGCTCTTCGACTTTGCCGACAACGGTTGGCACATAGGCTTTGCAGGTGCGGTGGAGCTGGCAAACCAATACCCCGACTCCGACCTGCTGCTCATCCACTGGGGCTGCGTAGACGCACCCAACTTCACGCCCTTCAACGGTGACCCCGAGCGCTTGGAGGCAGCCGTCAAGAACCCGGAGCGCGTGCATGCGCTCGCGCTTGGCGAGTCCTTGAAACTCACCAGGAAATAGTAGTCGTCAGCAGAGAGGAGCAGCGATGCAGCACGCAAAGCTGGGACGCACGGACATCGAGGTCAGCCGCTTCTGCCTGGGATGCATGGGCTTCGGTGAGGTACGCGAGGGGGCACTCCATACCTGGACGCTCGGACCAGACGACACGCGCGCAATCATCTCGCAAGCCCTGAACAGCGGCATCAAATTCTTCGACACGGCAATGGCCTATTCCTTCGGCACCTCGGAGGAGTATGTGGGGGCATCTCTTCGCTCGCTTGCCCGACGCGATGATTACGTTGTCGCCACCAAGGTCTCCGCCCGCACGCCACAGATGATGGAGGCATATCCAGACGGCAAGGCCTACGTCACTGCCATGCTCGACGCAAGCCTCGCGCGCCTGGGACTCGATACCATCGACCTCTACTACCTGCACAGCTGGGATTACCATACGCCCATCGCCGACATCATGGAAGCCATGAACGACGCCGTCGTGGCGGGCAAGGTACGTGCGCTTGGCATCTCCAACTGCCACCCCTATCAGCTGGCCAAGGCCAACGCATTGGCAGAGTCTCGCGGATGGGCGCGCTTCGAGGTCATCCAGAGTCACATGAACCTCATCTTCCGCGAGGATGAGCGAGAGCTCCTGCAGCTCTGCGCCGAGGACCAGATCTCCACGGTGCCGTACAGCTCGCTGGCGGCGGGACGTCTATCACGTCGCCCGGGAGAGACAAGCAAGCGCCTTGAGCAGGACAAGTATGCCAAGGGGAAGTACGACGCCACGGCCGAGCAGGATGCCACCATCATAGAGCGCGTGGCCGAGCTGGCCGACAAGCACGAGACGTCGATGACCGCCGTCTCACTTGCTTGGTTGCTCACCAAGGTGACAAGTCCCGTGGTGGGCGCCACCAAGCCGCACCACATCGAGGGTCCGGTAGCAGCTGCAGACCTCACGCTCACGCCCGACGAGATTGCCTATCTCGAGGAACCCTATGTGCCTCACGCGCTCGTGGGCGTCATGGCCCAGAATCGGGCATAATATCGCTGGCACACGCGAGGAAGGAGAAGTCTATGGCACCCATCGACGTGTTCGCACACGTGCTTCCGCCCGAGTTCTACGCAAAGATGCTCGAGATTGAGCCACAGATTCCCAAGCGCTACGCGTTTTTCAACAACCCCACGCTTTCGAACATGGAGAACCGCCGCGCTCACTGGGACGGCAAGACCCGCCAGGTCATCAGCTTCGTGAACGCCCTGCCGGAGGACTATGTGGGGCCAGACGAGGCCGCCAAACTCTGCTGGGAGGGCAACGAGGAGCTCATCGCCATGCGCCGAGCGGACGCCGACATGTTCGAGGCTGCGGTGCTCATGGTCCCCATGAACAACATGGACGAGGCCGTACGCATCGTACGCGAACAGGTGCTGCCAAACGAGGACGTGGTTGGCGTGCAGATCTTCACGCGGGCGCTGGGCCTCTCCATCGCCGACGAACAGTTCCGCCCGCTCTTCTCCGCGCTTGCCGAGAAGGACATTCCCGCCTGGCTGCATCCCGTGTTCGACCCGCGCAAGCCCGACAACAACATCGTGTTCTCTTGGGAATACGAGCTCACGCAGGC
>CACXDP010000290.1 GCA_902766445.1 uncultured Coriobacteriaceae bacterium | reverse complement strand
TCGCTGGCAATCTTGTAGCGCAGCTTGTCTTCAGAGAGCTGAGGGGCTCCCCCTAAGATGCCCTCCGGGTCATCAACCGAGACGCCCCCGAAGCTGCCCCCAGGCGCAAGATACTCGGAGAGGTCAAGCGAACCCTCTCCGCCGACGGCGCACGTGGTCTCGACACCCGTGCGCTCCCACGTCCCCTTGGCGATGGCGAAGGTGCAAGAGAGCTGCGACCCCCCTGCGGGGAGGGCGTAATTGCCCGCATCTGCGCCAGCAAGCTCCGTCGCCGTCGCGACGTGCTCGCCCGCGTCCGTCGCGGCACCGTCGACAACCACGCTCACATCGTCGTCGCCCTTGTTCGCGACCTCAGCGACGGGACACTTCTCGGTGCCGTCGAAGGTGAAGGATGCGGGGTTCGGGCTCCAAGCGATCTGCGCCTCGAGCGGCCATATGCTAGCCGTGACCTCCGCCTGCTGCCCGCTCTCGGCGAGCTCGTAGTTGTCAGCCGCCTCGCCGGTGAGCAAGAGGTCGTAGATGGTAACCTTTTTGCCCTCGCCAGCGTTCTTGTCCTCGAACTCGCCGGTGGCACCGATGCCGAGCCTGTCCTTGTCGGCCTCGATCCTCCCATCGAGCGTGGCACCGTCAGTGACGAGCGTGGCCGAGACACCGCCGTCGTAGACCTTGTTCTCTGCCGTGATGCCAGAGACGGTGATGGGCCTCCTCGCGACGGTAAGAAGGGCGCCCGGATTCACCACGACGTTGTAGTCATCACCGTTCTCGCCGGCCACCTCCAGCGTGCCTTGTGAGATGGAATACTTCCCCGCGTCCTCACCCGCGTCCTCACGGGCAAGCTCGCCCACAAGCCCGTCACCTGAGAGAAGGCCCGTCTGCGTGAAGGTGAACACCGGATCCGCTTCGCCATAGGTCTTGGTCTTGTCTATGGGGTAGACGGTCAACGTACGCTTCGCGATCTTTACGGCAACGGTCCCACCAGCTGCGTCGCTATAGTTATCGTCGCCCTCCACCTTGTAATGGATGTCGTAGGTGCCCGCGTGTCGGGCGGTGGGGATGGCCTTGCTCCAATTCTCGTTGTCCGTGCTGTAAAGCAGCGTACCACCGGTCGTTGCCCCGGTGCGTAGGAGCCGCAGGTTGTTTCCGGTATACGTCAGGCCGCTATTCCCTTCGACCGCTACCACAGGATCCGCCTTGGTGACGGTCACCCGAAAGACGTGACTGCGCAGGGTGGCAACGCCATCCTCCACCTTCATGCCCTGGCAATGCAGCGTGTACACCCCAGCCTCCGTGGACCGGGGCAGCGTGTAGGTGCTGCTAGTTGCGCCATGGATGGCACTGTGCTTGCCACCACCCACGCTGTACCACTGGTATGCGGTCTCGTCAGCATCAACGGCAAGTGTCCGCTTATCCGCGTCCGCCTCGTCGTAGGTCCACGTCACTTCCTCGGGCTCCGTTTCCTCCGTTCGGTACCACAGGGCGACGAGGTGCAGATTCTCCGTCACGGGTGTGTCAAAGTCGTATTCGACGTAATCCTCCTTGGTGGCCCAACTCAGGAACTCATAGCCCTCGCGGGTGGGATCCTCGGGGCGTTCGACGGTCATGCCCGACAGGACCTCTACGGTCTCAGGATCTCCGTCAGCCTCGAAGGTTACGGTAAACGTCTCAGGAGTCTGTGCCTTGACCATGACGACCGCGTGGCGGGCGGCGTTGCCTTCGCCATCCGTGACAACGGCCTCGTAGCTGCCGACCGCCCTCACTTCTCCGCCCGCTGGAGTCTTGATTTCATGCGTTTCAGGAATATCGATGCTCTTCGCTCGCATCGCGGTACCATCAGAGGCAGTCCAGACGTCCCAGGTGCCGCCCGCAACCCAAATGGTCCCGCCTGCGTCAAAGCCCGTCGCTGTGTCATTCCTCACAGAGGCGGCTCCTCCGATCCTCACCTCGGTGGACACGTCCCCGCGGACGGTGACGTCCCCCTCGGCAGCCTTCAACAGTGTGCCCGCGCTGGCCGCAAGCCGCGCGCCGCCGTCAACGCTCACGCTACCATGGGCACAGAACAGGCCCATGCCACCCAGGGAGAGTCCGGTCAGGTCACCGCCGACGTCAATATCGCTCCCGGCGTAGACCAACGAATCGGTGGGTCCAGCACCCCTAGCCTCCGCACGCAGGCTTCCCGTGGCCAAGATTTCGCCGTCCGCATGGATGGCCGTGGCCTTCGCGACTACGCTCACGTCGCCATCGAAGGTCAGGTCCCCGCCCACATACACTCCGGTCGCTGCCTTGGCGTCAGCCAATGTGAGCCCGCCCTCCGGCGCCTCTATCGTCAAGCCCTGGCCATCGGTGCGGACCAGCGCCGCCACGGCCGTGTCACCGAGAGCGGGGCTCCCCTCGAACACGAGGGTCTGGGTGGCGGAGTTGTACCTCACCGAGCCGTCTCCCAAGACGTCTATGGCATTCTTGGCGTTCACCTGCGCGTCTCCTACCCACACGGGATAGGCTTCTGCCTTCCTGATGACAACGTGATGGACGCTCGTATCACCGTTGGCATCCTGAATGTAGGTACCCGAGCTCTCCACATCACCGCCAGCGGGCTCCGCGACGACGAGATTCTGGTCGACGGTAATCCCACCCATGGCGCGAATCGCAGCCGACCGGCTTGCCGTGACGCTTACGACGCTGTCTTCACCGATGATGTTCAGCTTGCCGTTTG
The DNA here is from genome assembly GCA_902766445.1 of uncultured Coriobacteriaceae bacterium. Classification (GTDB taxonomy): domain Bacteria; phylum Actinomycetota; class Coriobacteriia; order Coriobacteriales; family Atopobiaceae; genus RUG440. The sequence continues at coordinate 6,143 of CACXDP010000290.1, read as the reverse complement.
CATCGATTCCGGGGGCGCTGCCACCGCCTGAGACGGTGACAACACTCTGCTTGATCGACATGGCAGCATCGGTAGCTGTCATTATGCCGCTGCCCTTAGCGCCCGAGGCGGTCACGTCCGCGTCCTCGATGCTGAGCGCTCCTTCGGCACAGATGGCGTGGTTTTCGCCCTTGACTGTCAGCGGGCCACCCTTGATGGTGAGGTCACCGCAGGCTTGGATGCCATACCTAGACTCCGCGTCGATGGCGCAGTCGCCCTCCGCGACGATCGTCAACTCCTCGACGTCGCTCCAGATTCCAGCGTACGAGTGCTCGCCGGTGACCAGCGCCCCGCGCTTGAGGGTCAATGTGCCCGAGGTCCCGTCGTCCTCGTAGGTCGCCATGCCACCCAAAAGCTGGTCTTTGTTTGCGGAGCTCACTTGTTCGCCATTCACCCACAGGCCATAGCCCTTCGTGTCATAGACAGCTTTGACGACGGTGTCCGCGACGGGATCTAGCGTGTCGCCCTTGTTGTAGGTTTTTCCGTCTTCCGTCTCCCAATGGCTGAACGTCTTGCCCTCCGGCGCGGTGAAGCCGCACCCAGGCATGGGGATTCCCTTGCCAGGGATCGCGTTCATCGCGGCCATGGTGCCTCTTCCGCCGTTTGCGTCGAAGGTGACCGTGTAGAGCTCGCCCTGGTACATGCAGACCGTGCAGCAGTTTTCATCGTTCGTCTCATGGTCCTGCCAGCCGGAGTTCTTCTCGCAGTAGGTGCACTGCCAAGAATGCTGCTTTTCCGTGATAGAGAATTTTCCAGCGGCATGGCTACAGGGAGTGATGTGGGCAAACCAGCGGTACTGGCACGCGTTCACGCGCTCGGCCGCCGAGAAGGGCGTTGATGCCTCGCCTTCGGTGGCGTTCCATCCTGCTCGCACCATCATCTCATCGCCGATGGTCAGCAGACCGTACTCCCGGTCGTTGTCGCCGTGGCCGATTGCGCTGCTCCTGCCCCCGCCTGACCAGGCCATGACGTCGGCAGCGCCGCTGATGTTCACGGTCGCGCCTTCGCCGCCTACCTCGAAGCCCCCCTCGTTGCCACCACCGATGCCCGCACCTTTGCTGCTGCCGAAGGCGGCGACCTTACCACCTGTGATGTTGACGGTGCCCTTTCCGGCATTGCCTTCATTACCGCCGCCGATGCCTGCGCCGCCGTCGGAACCAAAGGCGTCGACGACGCCGCCGGTGATGGTGACGGTACCAATCAAGTCACCATCACTACCGCCGCCGATGCCTGCGCCGCCCTCAGTGCCACTAGCCTGCACCTTGCCACCGTTGATGGTCACATCTTGGCATTCCCCGCTAACACCGCCACCAATGCCGGCGCCACCCTCCACACTGTAACCGTCAAGTACGCTGCCGCCGATAGCGGTAACATTGCCGCCGTTGATGGTGATCCCGTTTCCGTTCTTGTTCTTTTCGCCACCGATACCCGCGCCACCACCACTGCCTTTGGCTGTGACCTCGCTACCGTTGATGGTAATGGTGCCACCGACAATGCCAGCAGCTTCTCCGCCGGCGTATGCATGCACGTAGTCTCCCGCCGCTTCGTCACCGCTGATGGTGACCTTGCTACTGCCGATGCCCGCCAACCCGCCTTGGCTGGTGACCTTGCCGCCCGTAATGGTAACCTCCCCCGGCACGCCGTACCGCAACGAGTGGCCGATGCCCGGGTATTTACCTGAACCGGTTGCGTCTACGGTACCGCCGTTGATCACAATGGTTCCGGGCTTCTCATTCACATCTCCGATGCCAATGCCGGCGGCGGTTCCCACTGCGGTGACCTTGCCGCCGTTGATTTCAATGTGCTTGAAACCGCCATCTGGCCCCATGCCTCCGCCGATGCCCGCAGCCCCGTTGTTGCTTGACTCTGCATCTATGTCGCCGCCGTTGATGACGATGTTTCCAGCCACCTCCCCCTTGATGGCGCCAATGGCCGCCTTTCCGACACTCCCCTCGAAGCCCCTAAGACTGCTTTTGGACACCAGCTTGCCCATCTCGTCGCCGATGGATTGGGCCCATATAGTCAGACTGGCATTCTCCTGCACCCAGATGCCATCGGTGCCACTGAGAGTCTTGCCATCGCAAAGTATGAGATTGGCGTTGCCATTCACGATCAGGCCGGCTTCGTACGTTACGTCCTGCGTCACGGCATACCAGCCGTCGCCCATGTTGCCGTTGTCCGGCTGGAGCACAGTGGCGCTCACCTCGCCTTTGCTGACGCCCTTGGCGTCCACATATTCGACCGAGACAGTCTCGTCGTTGGTCGCAGCTAGGGCCTCGCTACACAGCGAGAAGCTCTTGATCGTTGCCACGAGCGCGCCGTCCTTAGCTGAAGCAAAGGCAAGAACCTCCAGCGTCAGCGTAAGTATCAAAATCGGTACCAACCTCAGTCTACGCTTCATAGCAATACCTCCTCTCTTCGGGGCAGGGATGAGATAGAGCACCCTCGCCGAGTTCCAGTCCAAGGTGACAAGTTACCTATCATCATATCCAATACGGCGACGCACAAAGGAGTTATCCCTTCTGTGCGCCGCCGTATCATTGAGCGATTTGACGACTATTAAAAGCGGGATGCACCTCGGCATCCACCAAACTACAAGCTACAGCCCAAAGACGCGCATTGCCTCGGCAGGCGTGACGCAGCGCACGGGCAAACACTCGCGAAGAGACTCTTCGAAGGTCACGACGCAGTTGGCCTTGCAGCCCTCGGCCGTCGCAACGAGCAGCGCGTCTCGGTAGTCGGCCTGCACCTCGCGCAGCTCCTCTGCCCGCGCGGCGTCAACCGGCCCCTGAGCCACAACCGTGGCAGTGTCGCGCACAACCGCTACGCTATCCCACGCAATGGACGAGATGAGGGCCTCGATGCGCTCATCAAGCACGCCGCCCTCTTCGATGACAATGTGCCGGAGCACGTGGCGCAAATCGCACCACACGTCCTGAATGCAGGTGGCAGTCACAAAGATATCAAGGCTCGGGATGGCCGCCTCGAGGAATCGATACGCCTCTTCGCCCTGTTCGTTGAGATCGAGGCACAGAGCAAGCCATACGCTCTCATCCACCAACACGGCCTTCTTCATCAGTGTGCTCATACCTTCGCGACCTCCCTCGCACGCAGCGCCTCTCCGTCGTCGCACATCGCCCGGACGTCCGAAATGCTCAGAGTGTGCTTCCGCTCGCTCGCAATCGACGCCTCGCTCTCAAGCACACGCCACGGCATGCCGCGCACGTCGCCAATCCCTTGTATCAGACGCTCCTGCTCCCGCGCCAGGTCTTCTTTGTCGAGGTCAGTCAGGAGGTCGGGCACGCTCCCGGTGCGCACAACGTAGCCCCACAGCCGTGAAATGATGTCCGTAGGATTCGACCCCACCGCACGTAGGATCTCGTCGCCGCGTACTTTGAGGTCACGGTCAACGCGGACGTTCATCTGCGTCGTGATGCCGCGCGTGCGTGGACGACCCCGGCGCTTCGGCTGCTGCTCCAAAGCCTCTTCGGCGATTTGCTCCATGTATTTCTCCTTCCGACGAAAGACGCTCGGCTAGAAATATTAGCACGAGACGCGCGCCGCGGGGGGCGTCATATGACAACAAGTTCTGACGCGTCGTGGCGAGGGAGCACGCGGGCGGCGCAGGCTTCGGGTACTGGGGGGACTGTCCCCCAGTACCCGGTGCAAGGCCTCATATGTGAACGGCGTTGTTCTGGGGTGCGAACGGTTGGCAACTCGGGTATCATGTGCATGCTTCGCCGACAGCTATCGAAAGGCACCCGCATGGTCTCTCGCGTATACGTGGAAAAGAAGCCCGGATTCGACGTCGAGGCTCACCAGCTCTCCCACGAGCTGCGCCATACCCTCGGCGTGAAGGGGCTCAAGAACCTGCGCATCATCAACCGCTACGACGTGGAAGGCATCTCGCCAGAACTCTTTGACCAGTGCGTGCCGACGGTCTTTAGCGAGCCGCAGTCTGACGACGCCTTCAGCGAGCTGCCCAGCTTCGCCAAGTCGGCAAAGGTGTTTGCCGTCGAGTTCCTGCCCGGACAGTTTGACCAGCGTGCTGCGAGTGCGGCCGAGTGCATCCAGCTCATCAGCCAGGGCGAGAGGCCCGAGGTCGCGAGCGCCAAGGTCTACGTCCTCGAGGGACGCGTGAGCCAGAAGGGCCTCGATGCCGTCAAGTCTTATGTCATCAACCCCGTGGAGGCGCGCGAGGCATCGCTCGAGCCACGCGACACGCTGGCCCTCGAGCTTGCGGAGCCAAGCAAGGTGGAGACGCTCGTGGGCTTCCGCAAGATGAGCCGCAAAGAGCTGGCCGCCTTCATCGAGGAGCGCGGGCTGGCCATGGATCTGGCCGACATCGCGTTTTGCCAGGAATACTTCGCGAGCGAGAAGCGCGACCCCACGATTACCGAGATCAAGATGATCGACACCTACTGGTCTGACCACTGCCGCCACACGACCTTCGGCACGGTGCTTGACGACGTGGCGATTGACGAGCCCGTAGTCGAGGCCGCATTCGAGCGCTACCTGGAGCTGCGCCGCGAGCTCGGTCGCAAAGACAAGCCCGTCTGCCTTATGGACATGGGCACCATCGGCGCCAAGTACCTCGCGCACACCGGCAAGCTCAAGGGCCTCGACGAGTCCGAGGAGATCAACGCCTGCACCGTTCGCTGCACGGTGGACGTGGACGGGCACGACGAGGACTGGCTGTTCCTCTTCAAGAACGAGACGCACAATCACCCCACCGAGATCGAGCCCTTTGGCGGCGCGGCCACCTGCATCGGCGGGGCCATTCGCGACCCGCTCTCGGGCCGCAGCTACGTCTATCAGGCTATGCGCGTGACCGGCGCGGCTGATCCGACCGTTCCCGTAGACGAGACCCTGCCCGGCAAGCTTCCGCAGCGAAAGATCGTGCGCACGGCAGCAGCGGGCTACTCCAGCTACGGCAACCAGATCGGTCTCGCGACGGGACAGGTGAGCGAGCTCTACCATCCGGGCTACGTCGCCAAGCGCATGGAAATCGGCGCCGTCGTGGGCGCGACACCCGCCAGCCACGTACGACGCGAGTGCCCCGCGCCAGGAGACGCCATCGTCTTGCTCGGCGGACGCACCGGTCGCGACGGCATCGGCGGCGCGACGGGCAGCTCCAAGGCGCACAAGGCTTCGAGCCTCACGACCTGCGGTGCCGAGGTACAGAAGGGCAACGCGCCTATCGAGCGCAAGCTGCAGCGGCTCTTCCGCCGCGAGGATGCCTGCCGCCTGATCAAGCGCTGCAACGACTTCGGCGCAGGCGGCGTGAGCGTGGCCATCGGCGAGCTGGCCGACGGCCTTGACATCGACCTCAATCTCGTGCCAAAGAAGTACGAGGGTCTTGACGGCACCGAACTCGCCATCTCCGAGAGCCAGGAACGCATGGCCGTGGCACTCGCGCCCGAGGACGTCGAGGCGTTCCTCGCGCTTGCGCATGAGGAGAACCTCGAGGCAACGGTCGTCGCGCACGTCACCGAAGAGCCGCGCCTGCGCATGCACTGGAACGGCGACACGATTGTGGACGTGAGCCGCGAGTTTCTTTCGTCGAATGGGGCCCCAAAGCACCAGACCGTGCACGTGCGCGCGGCCGAGGCATGGGTCCCCACATGGGAGGGCGAGACCGTTGCCGAGCGACTGCGCTCCGTGTTGACGGACCTCAACGTCGCCTCCAACAAGGGCCTTTCCGAGCGCTTCGATTCCACCATCGGCGCGGCAAGCGCCCTCATGCCGTTCGGCGGACGCACGCAGCTGACCCCCGCCATGGGCATGGTGGCAAAGATGCCCGTCGACGGCGAGACGACCACCGTCTCCGGCATGGCGTGGGGCTACAACCCCTTCCTCGCGAGCGCGGACCAGTATCGCGGTGCGTACCTTGCCGTCGTGGAGTCCGTGGCGCGTCTCGTCGCATGCGGACTGCGTCATCGCGACGCCTATCTCACCTTCCAGGAATACTTCGAGCGGCTGCGCGACGTGCCCGAGCGCTGGGGCAAGCCCTGCGCGTCCGTGCTCGGCGCGCTCATGGCCCAGCTCGACCTTGGCATCGGCTCCATCGGCGGCAAGGACTCCATGAGCGGCAGCTTCGAGGA
>CACXDP010000289.1 GCA_902766445.1 uncultured Coriobacteriaceae bacterium | reverse complement strand
TAGGTCTCGTGAACGTACTTGATGAGCTTGGCGGAGGCCAGGAACTGGTGGTGCAGCGCGTTGTAGCGCTCGTTGATGTCGTCCTTGACCTTGTCCATCGTGCCGGTGTAGCCCTGAATGGTGCCGAGCGAAAGCGTGCAGCCCATGGCCATGGTGCCGATGTTAATCTCGTTGAAGGTGAGCCAATACTTCACCTTGTCGTGGAAGTTGTCGAGCAGGCACTTGCCGTAGGTAAAGTAAAAGTCCACCAGATCGCGGCTGGCCCAGCCGTTGTAGTGCTCCACCAGGTAGTAGGGCAGCTCGTAGTGGCTAATGGTCACGAGCGGCTCGATGCCGTGCTCCTTGCAGCAGGTAAAGACGCGGTCGTAGAAGTCGAGGCCGGCCTGCAGCGGCTCCTTCTCGGTACCCGTGGGGAACAGACGCGTCCAGTTGACGGACATGCGGAACACGTTCCAGCCCATCTCGGCAAAGAGGGCGATGTCCTCCTCGTAGTGGTGATAGAAGTCCGTTGCCTCCCAGCTGGGATACAGCGCGTCGGGGTCGAACTCGGCGTCAATCTGACGCGGGGTGTTGATGTCACCGCCCCTCATGTGGTCGGGCACGGACGCTCCCTTGCCATCCACGTTCCAGGCGCCCTCGTACTGGTTGGCGGCCGTGGCGCCGCCCCACAGGAATCCTTCCTTCATGCGCATGTCTTGCTCCCTTCCGTTCCCTTTCCTTTCCGATTCCGCCGAGCAAATACTCGACATAGTCGCTTTTTAGTGTCTCTCTTGATATAAAGCCGCTTCTATATGCCGTTCCATGGACGGGGCATTTCGCTCGCCGAGCGACTTGGCGTGAGGCCTCCTCACCGACCACGCGGTAGATGCGCCACATACTGTCGCACAAGGTTTAGCCATCGGCGCATCTCAACGCGGGCCCTCACTCCGAACGTCCTCTCCAACGTACGCGGGACGGAGGTCTTGTCTTGTCGCCAATTACGCACAACGCAGCACGATGTGCGTAATTCTTCGCATTTCCGCAGGATTGATAGAAAGAAAACCGTGGAATTACGCACAACGACATGCGGTGTGCGTAATTCTCGCGCTCTACGAACTCATGAGCAGCGATTGCAGCTTCTGTCTCCGTATAGTTTCGACCTCACTCGGATCTGCCACCGCACCGCCCATAGCCTGAGCCACCTGTCGTGCGAGGCGCATGGTGTTTGAAATGGACTGAGCCGTGCCCTTTGTCGCGCGGAAGACCGCGTAGCCCATGGCTGTGAGCACATTTGCGCGTACGGCGTCAGAATCCGCCTTGCTTGCCCCAAGTCGGTTATGGAACTCATCGCTTTCGTACTCCACCGCAATCTTATGGTCTTCCCACTGAAGGTCCGGCGTAATGACGGGACCACCATCCCACATGGACTCGAACTGTTTCGTTGGGATTCCCTTGTTTAGCTCTGGTTTGGGAAGGCCAAAGCCTCCAAACTCAACAGGCAACGACAGCATGAGCGCCAAAGCCGACTCCATGGGAGAAGCTGAGCGATCGAATGCCAGCTCCAACGCCTTACGAGCGCGCGACACGCCATAGAGGTTTGGGTTGGCGCCCAAAAACGCGTACTGATTCTCTAGCGTTACGAGGGGCTTCTGCTGGTAACGCGTGTCGTGCAGCGCGGTGGGCAACCGGTAGTACCCCGCAAACTCCATCGCAACGAGAGCCATCGAAATGAGCCTCGACTTTCTTTCCCAAGAGAAGGGGTCGTCGTATACAAGCTTCTCATCACTCCCAATTCTCTTGAGGAACTCGCGCTCGTCTTGGCCTTTCTTAACAAAGTCGTCTATCAGGGGTTCTGACTTGAAGTTTTGCGCAGCCATCTGAAACAGAACGAACTCGGGCGCACTCGCAAACAACGTGTCGCTTAGCCTGTACAGCGAATGAGCGGGAAGATCCCTGCTCCACACATGAAAGGTCGCGGACTTGCCCCTGCTGCGCGACGACGCGCTGGGAACTAGCAGGTGGACAGGATTGTCGCTCATGCCGTACGCTTTCAAATCCACCTCGCGGGCGTATTCGTGAAACGCGCGCTGCGTAGACACGCAATCCCCGTACCGTGGCAACTTGCGTGGTCGGTTTGGCCAGCGTGAAAAACGGCTTACGTCCTTGTCAAGTGCTCGCAGGGCGTCGCAGGCCGATGAATGGCTCAAGAAGGCGTACATAACGGTCCTCTTTTCTTGCTGGCAGATAGCCCCTCGCCAAAGCGCTCTTGACGTCTGGCTATGAAACCCCCGAATTACGCACACCGCAATACCGTGTGCGCAATTCGGGGATTATAGCAAACAAAATCCAGCGCTTTTGTAGCCAATTACGCACAAAGAAATCCATTGTGCGTAATTGGCTGCGAAAGAATGGCATCGTGATGGCGGTCATCCGCAAAATCGCGCGCCGCCCAGCGCTGGATGCAGTCGAAGATGATCCCGTTCCAGGCCATGACCAGCCATGAAAGGGCAGATGCTACCCTCTCATAAGATGCCTGCGCGGCTCGATCCAGTCGTCGGGCGCGTAGCCCCAACATGCTCTATATATTGACGGGATACGCCCTTTTCCCTAAGATGTATCTATCATTAGTACAACTTAGGAGGTTTTTTATGGCACGGATCGTCGACACCATCAAGAGCCGCCGGAGCGTCCGGACCTTTGAAGATCGGCAGCTGACGCCCGAGGACCGCGCATACGTCGAGGACGTCATTCAGAACATCGAGACTCCCTTTGGCGTACCCGTGGAGTTCCGACTCCTCGGCGCGGCAGAACACGGGCTGAAGAGTCCTGTCATCGTGGGCGCGCACGACTACGTGGCGGCTAAGGTCAAGCGCGTACAAGGGGCCGAGCTCTCGCTGGGATTCGCCTTCGAGACCTTCTGCCTCCGCGTGGCGGAGCGCGGCCTCGGCACCGTCATGCTAGCGGCGTCGCTCTCCCGCAAGTCGTTCGAAGAGGCCATGGAAGTCGGACCCGGCGAGGTCATGCCCGTGGCGAGCCCCGTCGGCTACCCCGCCGCCAAGATGTCCCTACGCGAAGGTATGATGCGCAAAGCCATCAAGTCGGACGAGCGCTTGCCCTTCTCACAGGTCTTCTTCAGAGGGTCCTTTGGCACGCCACTCTCCCCTGGCGAGGCGGTCAGCTTCGAAGCCCCGCTACAGATGCTGCGCCTCGCCCCCTCCGCCACGAACAAGCAACCTTGGCGCGCCGTCATAGACGGCAACGCTGTGCATTTCTTCGAGGAGCACGGCCTGAAGGAGAGCGCACTCGGCGACATCCAGAAGGTGGACATGGGCATCGCGCTCTCGCACTTCTGGCTGACGGCGCAGGAGCTTGGACTCAAGGGCAGATTCGTGGCCTGCGACCCGGCAATCACCGCCCCCAAGAACACGGAGTACATTACCTCGTTTGAGGTTGCACAATGAGAGACACCCGCTTCTCGTCTGCCCTTCATCTGCTCGTCCTCGTCTCGGAAGCAAAGACGCCCATGTCATCCGATCAGATGGCCACAAGCATGGGCACGAACGCGAGCTACGTGCGCAGACTCTCGGGGTCGCTTCGCAAGGCGGGCATCGTGCAAAGCCGCAGGGGATCGACGGGGCTTCATCTCGTGCCGAACGCCTCTGAGCTCACGTTGCTCGACGTGTACCTCGCCGCCTGCGAGACGGACCATGTGGAACTGTTTGAGCTACATCGCAATCCCAGCGACCAGTGCATCGTAGGCAGACACGTCGCGCCTGTGTTGGGAGACATGTTCAAGGACCTAGAGGAAGAGGTCGCACGAGAGCTGCGGTCCCGCACGCTCGCCGACTGCATAGCCGCCTTGCGCGCACATGCCGCGCAGACAAACGACTTGTGAGGACAGTGGGGACGGGGGTGTTTGTCCGCAGGACAAACACCCCCGTCCCCACTGTCCTTACCCCAGCGCGACGTCGAGCACCATCATGAGCACGAATCCCAGCGCAAACGCGATTGTTCCCACGTTGGAGTGCTCACCCTCGCTCATCTCGGGGATGAGCTCCTCCACCACCACGTAGAACATGGCGCCTGCCGCGAAGGCCAGCGTGTAGGGCAGGACGGATGACACGGCGCTCGCCGCAGCGATGGTAACGAGCGAGGCGACAGGCTCCACGGCGCCCGAGAGCATGCCGTACAAGAAGGTCTTCCCCTTAGGCATGCCCGCCGCCCGCAGCGGCATCGACACGATGGCTCCTTCGGGGAAGTTTTGCAACGCGATGCCGAGGGCTAGCGTGAGGGCCGCCGCCGCGCTCACGGCCCCCTCCCCCGCCAGCCAACCCGCATAGACCACGCCCACGGCCATGCCCTCGGGGATGTTGTGCAGCGTGACGGCGAGAATCAGCTTGGTGGTGCGCGCAAGGCTGCTCTTGGGGCCTTCAACCTGCTCGTCCATGTGCATATGCGGAGTCACGGTGTCGAGCAGCAGCAAAAAGCCGATGCCAACCAAGAATCCCACCGCAGCGGGCACGAACGAAAGCCTGCCCATATGCTCGGCACCTTCCAGGGACGGCTGCAGCAGACTCCAAAAGGACGCAGCGACCATCACGCCCGCGGCAAAGCCCGTGAGCATGCGCTGAACCTTGTCAGAAATCTGGTCCTTGAGAACGAACACCATTGCGGCACCCAAACTCGTGCCCAAAAAAGGCAGCATGATGCCATAAAACACCTGAAGGTTCATCTTCGCCGCACCTCCTGTGCGCTGTCCCAGCACTGGCATGAGTGTACTCGCAATCATGTACGTTTGCGTAGGAACGACCGTGAACGCGGACAAACTCCCCCGTCCCCTTTGTCCTTCGCAACTTGACAGGCTCCCTTCTTCTATCATAATTATGATAGAAGAAGGGAGCAACTATGAAGAGTATCAGGCCAGTCTCGGACCTTCGCAACCGCTTCGCGAGCATTTCAGACGACGTGCATCGAACGGGTCAGCCCGTCTTTCTTACGAAAAACGGT